>NZ_JAIGQA010000168.1:0-17434 GCF_019733245.1 Streptomyces sp. WAC04114 | reverse complement strand
AAATGGCGAGAGTGCGGGCCAGGCGCTCGGCGCGGCACGCGCTCTTCACCGACACCCGCACATTGCTGGTGAACGCGTGCGTCTTCGCTGCCGCGGCCGCCGCCTTGAGGCTCAGGTTGATTGAGCCAGTGGCCGCGTTGGTGGGGTTGAGCCGCACCTTGTAGGTGCCGGCTTCGGCGAGGTCGGTCAAGGCGATCGAGCCGGAAGCGCCGGCCGAGATGAGACGGGAGCTGACCACCGCGGTGCCCGAGGGGGCCTGTACCTCCGCCCAGAGGCTGCTGGTGAAGGTGTTCGCCGTCACCTCCAGCGACAGGTCATCACCCGCCTTGGCGGTGAACGAGGCGTGGATGTCCTGCCCGGCCCGGGCCGCCGTTGCCTTCACTGCCGCACCGCCACGCGCGAGTACGCCGACGTCGGCCGGTTTGGACAGGGTCAGCGTCACCTTGCCGACGTCCAGCCTGCGGTCCGCCACCCGCACCGTGTAGGTGCCGGCCGCAAGGGCCCCGCTGTCCCAGGCGTCGTTACGGTTGGGCGCTGCCGTGATGCTGGAGACGTGCTTGCCGTCCGGACCGGTGATCGTGACGGTTGCGTACGACGGCATCGTTGCCCCCGTCGCGGCAAGGCTGACGAAGTCCCCGGCCTGCGCGGTGAAGGTGGCGATGCCGTCCTGGCCGGGACGGGTGATATTCAGGGTGGGCGAAGCACCGGTCGCGCTGAGCGTCCCGCCCTGGACGTAGTGGGATATGGCGACCTTGACCGTTCCGGTGCCGCCGCCGTCGGGGTCGCAACGCAGCGTGTACTGGCCGCTCTGCGGCAGCGAGTCGATGTCCAGCGAGTTGCTGTCCCCGTTAGGCACGGGCAGATACTCACCTTGCGTGCCGTCCGGCCGGTAGATGTTGCAGCGCAGGTAGCCGCCCATCGCCGTGGCGTCCACGCCTACGCTCAGCGATTCGCTCTTGGCCGCGGTGAAGGTCCAGTTGCCGTCCTGCCCGATCCGGGGCAGAGCCGTGGACACCGTTGGCCCGTCGAAGGCCACGGCCGCGTTGACTGGCTTGGACAGCATCACCGCCACGGAGCCGGTGTCGGTGGAGCGGGGGTCGATGACGAACTGGTAGGTCCCCGACTCCGGCAGGCTGGTGACCTCCCAGTCGGCCGCCGTGCCGCCGAAGCTGTTGGAGGCGACCGTCGCGCCCTGGGGCGAGACGAGACTGATGGAGGTCTGGGAGGTGAACGAGCCTCCCTGCAGACCGAACCCGACCGTGTCGCCCCGTTCGGCGTCGAACAGGATCCGAGCCTTGTGCTCGGCCGTCACCACCGCCACCTGCGAGGGGTCGGCGTCGGTGAACGAGGCCCGCATCGTCGTGTCGTACAGCGCGCCCTCGCCATCGGCGGTGACGGTGAAGTCGCCCGGCGCCGCAGTCGAACCAGCCGGGGTGTCCACCTCCACCCGCCCGGTACGAGCGTGAGGCGGCACCTCGACGGTCAGCGAGGACGCGGAAGCCTTCTTCACCTGCGCGACCAGGCCGTTGAACCGCACCACGTTGTCGGTGACCGCGGAGGCGAACCCGGCGCCCGACAGAGTGACTTCGCTGCTGGGCCCGCCCGAGGCCGGCTCGATCTTCGTCACGCTGGGCCCGGACGGCGCCACGATGAAGGCCTCCACCGCGTCGGCGGACGCACCGCCCGCGCTCACGGTGACCTTCCCGTTGACCGCCCCGGAGGGGACGGTGACGACGAGACGGGTGGCGGAGGCAGAGGTGACGGCCGCGGCCTTGCCGCCGATCGTCACAGTGTTGCTGGCGGCGGTGGGGGAGAAACCGGTACCCGACAGCGTGATCTTCGCTCCCGCAGCTGCCCGGACAGGAACCACCGACAGCACCGACAGCGTGCTGGAGGCGAAGCGATCGATGCCCAGCCGGTTGCCCGCCTCGTCGTAGCGGTAACGCGCCGTCTGACCGCCCGGATCGCTGACACCGGCTAACCGGCCTGCCGCGTCATAGGCGTAGACGGCGTTGTTCGTCGTGGGCTCGGCGGCAGCCGACGCCTTTGGCTTCGCCGCGGGCTTGGCCGGCGCCTGGTCTTGAGGCTGAGAAGGAGCAGCGCTCGCTGACGGCGTGGTCTTGGCGGGCGGAGGCTCCGGCGGCAGAGCCTCGGCCGACACCGCCCCCGCGGCCAGCGCCAGGACGAGCACACCGACCGTCACCAGCCGATGCCGACCCCGTCTGATCACACCTAAGTGCCCAACCCGCGACCGCATGCGCCCTCCCCAAGGCACTGCACAGGGCACCCAGGCCCCGTGAACCCCACCCACATCGCACGAGCCGTCACACCATAACCACACTGCGTCATGTACGTGACAGAAGAGGCTGCATGTGGCCGAGATTGGGCAGTAACACGTGTCGCATGTCCGGGCGTTCGGCCGTAAGCAGCCCGTGTGGGGACGGTTGAATGTCGTGGTGAGCGACTACTGGACACCCGCGCATCAAGCGGTCGAGCAGGAGGATGCTGAGGCCCTGGCGCGGTTGCTGGCCGCTGGCTCCGATCCCGACGAGGTCTTCAGCAACATGACGCTGCTGACGCACGCGATCGACGTTGAGGGCGATGGGTCCCTGCAGAGCGGGCAGCCGTTGACTGTGCACACCACGGCCGTCTTGCTGGCCTTTGGCGCTGATCCGGAGCTCGCAGACCCAGACGGCCGTACCCCCATGGACATGGCCAATCACTATGGCCACGACCTGGCGATGAAACTGCTGCAGACCCACGTCAGCAGACGAGCCGCCGATAGCAGATGAGGGTGCAGGCGATGCGAAGTCCACGGCGACGAGAAGGCCACCACGTGCGCGTAGTTCCTGGCCTGGGCCGCAGTCTTCTTCGCCGCCTGCGGCATCGACCGGTCAAGCGCGTCTGACAGAGGGCGTCTGGCCCTACCGCAAGAGCTTCGCCTGGCGGCAAGCCGTCGCCGACCTCGGTGCGGTCGGCAAGCTCACCCGCATCGACCGGTCACAGACCAACGGCAAGGTCGAATGCTTCAATCGCACCCTGCTCGACACGTGGGCCTACCCGCGCCCCTGCACCACCAAAGGCGAACGCACCACAGCCCTGGCAGACTTCCTCCACACCTACACCACCACCGCTGCCACACCGCACTCGGCGGCCAACCGCCCATCAGCCGTGTGAACAACGCCTTTAGGCCAAAGCGCCTGGCTCCTGACGCACGTCCAGATAGCAGCGCAGCCGTACGCCGGGCTCTCCAGGGACCCGAGTAGTACCGTCCGCCAGCGCGGTCGCCCACCGCCCGGCAAGAGCCTCCTGGACGGCGAACGCGGTCTGGTCGTCGGCGGCCGCGACATCAACCACGGCCAGGCCTGGCCGCGCCACATGTGCTTCGTTGATCGACTTCATGTATGGCATTACGCCCGACCGCCCGTAAAGTTCCTTCGATTTCGGCTTCTTCACACGACCGGGTAGAGGCTCTCCGGGCCCGGAGAGCGGTCCGCCCCGGCGACCACACTCGGTCCTGGGCGAAGGCGGTCGACGGACGACATCGGGCCCTTCCTCGTACATCGGTCCTGCCTCTACGCTGCCCCAGTGTCCAAGTGTTCCCAGCCAGGCGTCAGCGCCGTCACCCAGGGGAGAGCGTGGACGTCCCAACGTTGATCGTGCTGGGCGCAGCGGGCGGTCTGCTGCGGGGGGCCGTGGACCTCTACACCCGCTTCGTGTCCTGGCAAGCCGTCCGCCTCGCCTGCCTTCAAGCGGGCAACCAAGCCCCGCGGTTCCGGGAGTACTTCGACCCCTCCACCGACATCGTCGCACCAGCAGTGCACACCGTGATGGGGGCCGGCGCAGCAGTACTGTTCGGCACCACAGGACAGATCAGCGGCGCGTACGCCGCACTCGTTGTCGGCATGTCGGCACCCATGCTGCTCACCCAACTCACCCGCGTCCAGACGGTGAACGAAGTGATCACCGGTGACCGCCCGGCGCCTGAGACAGCGCAGACGGCGGCAGAGAACGGGACCACTGCCACCGGCGCGCTGCCCGCCACCGGACCCGCAGGGGCCGTAGGGCCGCCACTCTCCCCAATGGAGCCCGGACTCGCGCCTTCTGCGGGCCCGGCCCACCCCTCAGCCCCAAACCCGAGCTCACGGCCCACCGCCCGGTCCTCGGCCAGGCCGCCCGCTGCGGTCACTCGCGCGCAGGATCCCGGCCCCGAAGAGCCCCCAGCGGACGCAGCCCAATTCCATGAGCCCACGCGCCCTACGAGTACCCCCTTGGCTGCCGACGCGCCCGACGGGACGGGATCTGGCATCGATGGGCGCAGCGCGCCACGATGGCGGCACGGCCCGGCGATGGGGGAGGAGGGGCTGTGAACAGCGTTCCGCAGCACCTGAGCAGCGAGGACCGCCAAGAGTACGAGCGGCTCCTCGATGAAGCGCTGCGCTCCGCACTGCATCGCCCTGAACTGGCCGCAGCCGCACGGCGACTGAACCCCGAACAACTGCGCACCATGGCGCTCAACGCGACCACACTCATCACAGCGGCCGCAGCGACGGAGTACCAGTACTACCTGAAGGTCCGCGAGGAAATGCACGACCCGGCGTACCAGTCCGCGGGCCGGGCTTCCACCGCCTCCTCGTCGGCCCCTTCTCGCTCCGCTCTCCGCCCGGCGGCCCCAGGCCGACCTGGCCCAGCAGGTCCGGGCCGTCGAATCGGCGGGGCCGTCCGCAGTGCTGGACCATCCAGCGGCCGCCGAGTTGATGGTGTCGCTGCGCAGCGGTGGGCCAGGATGTCCTATGGACGTCGCCTTCTGGCAGCGGTGCTTGGTCTGCACGTACGTCCACAGGCGCCAGCAGGCGGCGCGATGGATCCCCGCAGAATAGATCAAACCTCGAGGGAGGCGAGCGAATCTCGGGCAGTGACGTTCTTCGCTCTGCCTGCCGCCGTCCTGTCCGCATCAGTCACTGCGATCTTCCTCCTCGCTGGCTTCACCCTCACGCTGTTCAATGCAGCGTCGAAGGCCGCCCGTCCCGTGATCGCGGCTGGGTTGGTGTCGGGGGCCGTTGCCGCGGGCGCGCTTGTCCTTGTCTTGGCCATCTCCCGTCGTCGGCCGTCCTCACTTGATGACGATTCATACGGCGAGATAAGAGACAAGGTGGGGCGAGCCCGAGAAGCGTGGCGAAAGGCTCTGCTGGAGCGCGGCATCCTGCCCTTCCTGCGGGAGGCACTGGCCGACCCTGACCGTGCCACAGCCCTTCTCTCTGCACCGCCAGCGTCGACCAGCCGTACGCCGCACCTCGGTTACGACCGCCCCGGTTTTTCGCGTCCCGATGGCGGAGCCTCGGGCCCGCGCCCGAGTTTCACCAGTCCGGACTACATCAGCCCAGATTTCGGCGGCCCCGATCATCAGCCGGAGTGACTCAGGCACCGCTGTGTAGCCCTTCACCTGAAACAGGCCCTTGATCTTTGGACGTTGGTGCAGACGCCCTCGAGAAGCGATTCCTCCCCGACCCTCCAGCTGCCTGGACTGTGGGACTGCCGGAAGAGGTAGCCCGGAAACCTGTGAAGCTGCGCGGCACCGCGGCCAAGCCCTCCGCGGGCCTTCGCTCGCGCACTGCTCAGGCGACCGGAGGTGTGGCGGGGTGGGTGCCGATCCATGACAGGCCACCGAGGTCGAGGTGGTGGCGGCCGCGGGTGACAGCGACGTAGGCGAGGCGGGCGTCGGTGTCACTGACTGGTTTTGGGATCGGGCGGCCGTGCGTGTCGTGTTGATCGGTGTCCTTGGGCGGGGGGAAGTCGGGGGCGATTCTGACAGTGGGCCATTCGCGGCCTTTCGCTGTGTGGGCGGTGGAGACGGTGACGTCTGCTTCCTTCTCATCGGTGAGCTGGTTGATCGCGGTCAGGATGGCGTCGGGTCCGTGGGTGTCGATGAGGTCCACGAAGGGCTGCAGGTCACCGCCGGCGGGGTCGTGTTCGGCGTACTCCTGCAGTTCGCCCCAGGTGCTGAAGAGGACGAGTTCGGGGTGAGAGGTTCGGCGGCCGTCTTTGAGGTCGCGGGCCGAGAGTGCCAGGGCGGCCAGAGTGTGCCCGCCGCGGGTCAGTGCGACGCGGTGACCGGCGTCGAGCAGGCGCATGACCTCAGTCATGGCGCCGATGTTGGTGCGGCACAGCACGGCGTCGGGACAGTCGAGGTTCCCGACATGTGCGGGGATGGTCTCGGTGCCGGTGAGCCGGATGGGGGCGTCGGCGAGCGCCAGCCACCGGTTGGCTTCTTCGGCGATCAGCGGGCCGAAACGGAAGGAGCGGGTCAGGGTGAGTGGCATGGCGTCGAAACCGGTCATCACGTCTCTGGCGCCGCGCCAGCCGTAGATGGCTTGGGCGGAGTCACCGACCATGACGAGCTGGGCGTGGGTGCGCTGGGCGGCGAAGACATCCTCGAGGACGGGGTTGGTGTCCTGGGCTTCGTCGAGGAAGAGGAAGTCGGCTTCGAGTCTCGGTTCGGTCAGGGCCCACATCTTCAGGTAGTGGTCGTGTTCGAAGCGGACCGCACCATGCTCGGGGTCGTGCAGGTCGGCCCAGGCCTTGCGGGCGAACGGCAAAATCTGGTGTGCGAGTTGGGCGTGCTCGTCTGCGGAGTCCAGGCCACGCAGGTTCGGTACGTGGTGGCGGCCCAGGGCGCGGTCGGCGGAGTAGCAGTAGCGGGTCACGGTACGCAGCGCGGTGTGGGACAGCGCCCTGGGTGGCTTCGTTCATCTTCAGGGACAGCGTTTGTCGACGAGTTTGAACAGCAGTTAGCGATCACTGGAGCGATGAATTTTCACGAGTTTTGACGGCGCTTCACGTTGCAGTCGTGTCCGTCGCCGGGCAGGCCCATGACGTTCAGCACCGGTTCCTGGCCATCAGGGATCTCGAAGGTGAAGTTTGCTGCTGTCGGGATCACCACGAGCGAGCACTGGTCGGCGAAGGTAAGCGGCGCATACGGCTCCCAGGAACAGCCAGCCTTGTCCAAGGCGGAAATGACGTCCCCGTGGCTGAGTCCTGCTGGGAAGGTTCCCGTCCCTTCGGCCACTGACGGGGGGAGTTCGACGACGTCACGCCAAGTCTGGACGCAGATGAGAGACACCTTGCGGCAGCGGCAGACACTCAGCTCAAGGTCTCCGTAGGCGAAGAGCCTCGGCCACTTTCTGTTCCGACCCATCGTTCCGATCTCCCACGGCTCGCCGAGAGCTGCGGTCACGTCGCTCCAGTCGGCTCCGCTGAACACCGGGCCCAGTCGGCCCGTCTTCGCCATGCTGGTCAGGACTTCGAGAATCTCCACGAGGCGGAGCCTGACAGGTGTCCTGACCAGCAGTCCAGCGGTTTCAGGGGGTCAGCCCGCTGTGGTTTGTTCGGCTCGGGCCCGGGTGCTGGCGAGGCGGTAGGAGTCGGTGCCGGTCTCGATGATGGTGCCGTTGAAGGTCAGGCGGTCGACGATGGCCGCGCAGAGGCGGGGGTCGGTGAAGGTCTTCGTCCAGCCGCCGAAGGACTCGTTGGAGGCGATCGCGACGCTGTTCTTCTCCTCGCGTTCGGTCAGCACCTGGAAGAGGAGCTCGGCGCCGTGCCGGTCGAGTTCCATATAGCCGAGCTCGTCGATACAGAGGAGATCCACGCGCCCGTATCGGGCGATGGTCTTGTTCAGCTGCTTCTCGTCGGCGGCCTCGACCAGCTCGTTCACCAGCTTCGTGGCCAGCGTGTAACGGACCCGGTAGCCCCTCATCGCGGCCTCGGTGCCCAGGGCGATGAGCATGTGGGACTTGCCGGTTCCGGAGTCCCCGATCAGACAGAGCGGCTGACTCTTCTTGATCCACTCGCAGCTGGCGAGAGTGTGGACGGTGGCGGCGTCGATGTTCGGGTTGGCGTCGAAGTCAAAGGCCCGCAGAGACTTCTCCCGTGGGAAGCCCGCGGCCTTGATCCGTCGTTCCGAACGGCGCCTGGCCCGGTCGTCGCACTCGGTCATCAGTAGCTCGGCGAGGAAGCCGCGGTAGGTCATCTGGTCCTTGATCGCCCGGTCGGCGATCTCGGTGAACTCGTTGCGGATCGACGGAAGCCGCAGCAGGCGGCAGGCGGTGTCGATCGCCGCGTCGGCGGCCTGCTCGGTCAAGCCTCGCTGGCGGGGCAGGGTCACTGGGCTTCTCCCTCAAGGTGGCCGCCGCCGCTGGTGCGACGGCGTCGTAGCAGTTGGTCGTAGGGGGTCACCGACGGCAGCGGCCGGGTGTCCGGCGGAAGGTGAGCAAGCCGCCACTCGTGCAGCGACGTGACGGTCGCCGGCGTCTCACCAGGCATCTGAGGAATGGATGTGTCGGCGATCGGCTCGTCTTCCGCCTGGGCGGCCTTGCGGGCCTCCAGGGCGACAGCGTCGGCGGTCAGGGCCCCGGCCCGCAGGGCGGTGGCCAGCCCCGCGACGACATGCTCGTGGGCGAGGTGGCGATTCAGCAGCAGGACCTCGATCAGCGCCCGGGTGCCGTCCCGCTCGCCGTGGACCTTGCGGGCCTGAACCCACCAGGCGTCGTGGACCGGGGTGAACTTGCCCGCCGACCTGGCCTGCTCCAGAGCCGTGGCGCCGGGAAAGGCGCCGGGCTTGCGGATGAGAGCTTCGAGATAGTGGTCCAGGTCCAGCCGCAACCCACCCTTCGCGATCAGCCTCTCGTGCCGGGCCACCTCGACGTTCCTGTCGTAAACCACCAGGTGAGAGGCATGCAGCACGACGCGGACCCGTTTCCCGATGAACCGGGTCGGGACCGAGTAGCGGTTGGTCCGGACGTTGATCTGGCTGTAGCGGTCGACCCGTGGCGTGAACAGCCGGCCCGTCTCGAAGGGCTCCTCAGGCAGTGGCATCAGCAGCGGCTGCTCGACGGCGAAGTACTCGTCCACGGTCCGCGGCCGCGAGCCGATCCGGCGGTGCCCGTCGTGCAGGTCCCACTCGTCGACCATCTCGTTGAGCTCGGCGAGGGAGTCGACTTCCGGGACCGGGGTGAAGTGGTTGCGGCGGAAGTAGCCGATCATGCCCTCGACGCCGCCCTTTTCGTGGGCGCCTTCGATGCCGGGGCGGCAGTAGAAGCTCTCGATGTTGAAGTGCGAGCGGAAAGCGATCCACCGGTCGGTCTCCACCCTCGCCCGGCTCAGCCCCAGCACCTGGGCGACGGCCGACTTCAAGTTGTCGTAGCGGATCTTGGTCCGGGGAACACCGCCCAGCGTCCGAAGCGCGTGCACGTGCCCCTCGAAGAACGCTTCCTGGCCGCATGAGGCGAACACCCGGTGAACGGCCTTGCCCGAGTAGGACAGGCGAAGCGAGAACAGATAGCAGGTCACCAGCTCGCCGGCCAGACGCACCGTCACGTCGCCGAAGTCGACCTCCGCCTCGTGACCAGGCAGATGGGACTGGGGCACGAACGCTTCCACCGGGGCCTTGCCCGAGGCCGCGAGGATCTCCGGCTTCCGGTCGGAGACGTAGCGCCGGACCATCTGATAGGAGACATCGGCGCTGTGCTCCTCGACCAGCCGGTGGAAGATCCGGGTGATCGTGTGCGCCAGACATTCCCGGTCTTGCCGCACTTGCGGTAGGCCGGACCACTTTCCGTCCGGGCAACCGCGACGACGCAGGATGTCACCCGGTCTCCGCGGTGCAGGTAGTGGTGTACCGGGCTGGTGGCCTTCGCGACCGGGCCCTCGTTCCCCGTCGGCCTCCGCACCGCCACCTTCCGCCCCGTCACCTCCCACGTAGTGGTGCACGGCTTGGCGGTCACGAGCGTCGGTTTGTGGTGGAGGGCTCGGCAGCAGCCTGTGGCGCGGCCACGGCCCCGGTGAGAACGGCCAGAGCGGCAACGAAAGGGAGCGCCTGTTTCATGGTCATGGAACCCCGGGAACGCGGCTGGTCGTCACGGCCGCTGAGGGAAGATCACTCGGCCGTGGCTGAGGCGCGGGACTGAAGCTCTCGGCGTCGGCCATCTGGTGAGGGGTGGTCACTTGCCGAAGAGGGGTAACAGGCGCTGTGGATGTCGTGCGGCCCCGGTGGGCAGGGCCGGCTGCCACCACTCCCGGCTGCAGCGCGGGCGACGTCGTAGCTTCCTGGCATTGCGGTCAGCAAGCGGCGGCACGACCCATACGATTGCCACCGCATCACGGTCGAACGTCGTCGGTCCGGTCGCTTCGGTCGCTGCCTTCATCTCCTCAGACGTGGGCCCGTGCCGCTCGTCGAAGGGGAACCTTGGCCATGCGTCCGGGTCGGCCATAAAGGCGTGAGCCCAGTCCTGCGTGTATTCGCGCGACGAGTCCGGCAGATCCACGCGGAGTGCGTGGCGTCCAGCACGGGGCTCTGTCCGCTGGAGTGCAGGGCGCCGCAGGTGAAGGGGCGCATACCGCCCTTCTGCTGGAAGCGGTTGAGTGCGTCGACTTGCTCTCTGGTCCAAGGGGCGTGGATCAGGTTGGTCATGCTGCTCCTTCGAGTCAGTTGGGGTTCCAGGTGTCGGGGCCAGGGATCGTGGTGACACGCCGGAACGCGTGCGTGGGGCGAGGGGACGGCACGAACTGCCCGAACGGGGAGGAGGCCGTGGTGGATGGGGTGCGGTGCGAAGAGTGCCGCCACCACTACGAGCTGGACGAGACCAAACGCGGCCGCCGGACGGCCGTGGATGAGGGGCTGACGCGACCGTTGGGGGATCGGGCGAAGTCGGTCACGACATCGCAGCGCAGGGGGCCTGGCGGGCCCGGCGCGGATGAGGGTCTCGCGGGTGATGACTACGGCGCGCTCGTAGTCTGCGCGATCGCCCGCGGTGCTCTACAGAAGGGAGATCGTCACTGCGAACACGGTGACGGCCAGGGCCAGCACCGGCAGCAGTTGCGGGGCGACGACAACGGCCAGGCCTGCGACGACGGCCGCCAGGCTGGCGGTGACAATGATGTGAGTGCGGTCGGGTGACGGCGGCATGGGGGCTCCAAGGGGCGCCGAATCGGCGAGATGGGTGGGCCGGGAGAGCGTACTGGGGCCGCGGCCGTGGTGGAGGCGGCGGCCTGGAAGGCGTCGTCACAGCCCGGCCACAGCGCCCGTGTACTGACGCCGCATCATGCCCCTGTAGGTACAATGCCCTCGGGGGGATCCATGCGCCGCACCACCACCGTCCTGCTCACCGGCCTGCTCGCCCTCGCCGGCGTGGCCGGCTGCTCCGACGGCAAGTCGTACGAGGAGATCACCGCGGACTGTGCGGCCGCCCTCAAAGACCAGGCCGCGGGCGACAACAGCAAGCCCGAGGCGTGTGAGGGCGTGAAGGACGACGACTACAAGGTGCTGCGCCTGTCGCAGGGGCTGAAGGACGCGGGCGCGGTGGACGAGTCGGGGAACCCGGACCTGGACGGACTCCTCGACGACGCCACCGCCACGCCGTAGCGGGCCGGGCCGGACACACCCGCGCCCCCAGGCCGTAGCCCGGGGGCGGCGTGCGCGGTTCGTCAGGCGCTCTCTGCCGGGGACTGCCAGTGTTCGCCCAACGTGTCGTACCGGCGGCCCGGCTCCCGGTCCTTCGGCCAGGGAGCCGCCAGCTCGTCGCGGTCACGGTGCCGTCGGCCGGCGTCGTCCCGGCTCGCATGAATGAGCTGGGACGGATCCCAGGGCAGTTGGGGCCGGCCAGTCCGCTGGCGGATGTTGGCGCGGGCGTCGTAGGCGGCCTCCTTCCGCGGGGCCTCGCAGGGGAGGCCGGGTTCGGCGCCGCAGGTGGAGCACCGGTGGGCCATGGC
The DNA here is from genome assembly GCF_019733245.1 of Streptomyces sp. WAC04114. Classification (NCBI taxonomy): domain Bacteria; kingdom Bacillati; phylum Actinomycetota; class Actinomycetes; order Kitasatosporales; family Streptomycetaceae; genus Streptomyces; species Streptomyces sp. WAC04114. Next base: position 5,671 of record NZ_JAIGQA010000168.1, on the reverse strand, counting down.
GTACACGTGGAACGGCGGCAAGTCGGGCGAGGTGTCGGGCATGCGCTTCAGCCTTCCAACGCGGCGAGGGGCGTTCTTCCCGTTTCGCATGCTGGCAGGGCATGGTGACGGCGAGGCCACGGACTGCTGTGGGGGAGAGTGCGCACGAAGGGCAGCCGCTCGCCCGGGCCCAGCCGCCCGGACAGGATCTGGCGCCGCAAGTCCGCGGCGGCCCGCAGGTACGGAGGCACAGAGGCGCCGCGCCCGGGGGACTCTGTCGCGTGCCACGCCTTCCCCGCAGGCGCCGCGTCCGCGGTGCTCACTGCTCTGTCTTACCTGTGCCGCGGCGGGGCCGGTTCGGCTCCCGGCCGATCTGCGCGGCGACGTGCCGGATCTCGCTCTCGCCGTAGGCGGTGCGGACCCCGGAGAAGCTGAAGCCGGAGTGCCGGGCGAGTTCCTCCAGAGCGATGGGGCGGCTGCCGTGGAACTCCCGTCCGTAGGCGAGCAGCCGGCGAATCTGCGCGTCGACGGCCGCCTTATGGGCCTTGAGGTCCTCCAACGTCAGCAGCACCGGGTTCGTTTGCAGGCCGTCGCTTGCCGCCTCCAGGCCAAGAGCGTCCCTCTTGCGCTGCTCCTCGACCTGTTCGCAGGCGTCGGCGTAGCAGTCCTCGGGGGTGACGGTGCCCGGTTCGGGCATGGGGTTGCGCAAGGCGGCGAGTTCTTCGATCAGATCCATGATTGTGATGGTCGCAAACTTTTGCATTCATCGCAATGGACTGGGTGGCGGGCGTGGGCCTGCTCCTGTTCGGCGAACCGTCCTGTGTTTGTTCGCCGCTGCGCCATGCGGGATGAGCCCCTGCGCCGACTGCGCCGGGTGAGCGGGGCCGTGGAGAATGAGGTCACCACAAATCTCCGGCGGGGGGCCGCAGGCGAGTCCACTGCTGGTCGCGCGCCAGTCGCCCAGTCAGGGCGGCCCGGATCCCCGGAGAGCCCCATGAAGATTCGCTGCTTTGGGTCGGTCGGGAATAGGCACCTGCCGGGGTAACGCTTCACCTATCCGGGTGACTTCGGACGTGCCCTGGTGCGGTTCCACCGGCGATGTGACGTCAACTAAATGTCGATGCAGGGTAGTTGCGTCTATGATTGAGATCCTAGGCGATGAGCGCAGGGGGACCTCATGGCGCCGTACGTGACGCATAACTTTGTGGTGCAGGGCGGGCCATTAGCGGGGCCGATGTCTCTGCCCGAGGGCACTCAACAGAACGCGCGGACTCTGGCTGCGGCACTGACGGACCCGGACCTCGCGGGACTAAGTCCAGAGACATGCCACGTCGTGTCGTCGCTGCACGAAGACGACTTTCTCCAGCGCTTCACGCGGGAAGTCCCTGCAGGGGATGGTTTGATCGTCTACTGGACTGGTGGACGTTGCCGCGCCGACCGGTCGGGCAGACTGCAACTTGCGCTGCCGGTTGCAAACCAGACTCGAGACGACTGGCTGGACGTGCAGGATCTGGTCGCGGCGATGAAGGGCGTTGACAGCCCCGACCGCCTGCTGGTGCTTGATACCTGCCTGACAGTCAACTCGATCCTCTCCAACCGGCAGTGGGTCGAGGAAATCAGCCGGCTGAGCAAACAAGGCGTAGCAGTGCTGACCTCGGTGGGCCGGTCTCCCTACGCCTTCGCCGCCAACAACACAGGGCCGTCCGTTCTCACACAGCATCTGATCAAGCTTCTTAGCGAGGTCGCTGACCGTCGCGACCCGTTGGATCTGAAAGCCGCGTACCGGAGGCTGCGGGCGGCCACCCGGCGCGAGGGGTATCGCCCGCCGATCCTGTGCAACCCAGAGGGCTTTGCCCGACCTCTGGTCCCAGTACGCGATGCTTCCCCCATGACGTCAGCCCACAGGCGATGGCTGCCGGCGCTGCGAGCCGCCTCAACCGCGGCGATGGGATCATGCGCCCGCTACGCGCTTGCAGTGGCTGGCGCTCCGCTGACCAGCTCTTTTTTTGACCCCGTCGGGGACGCGCACACACTGTCCCGGGCACTTGTCGATACGCATTGCGGTTTCACCCGCGACACCACGTCAGTGCTGGACCAGCCGCCGACGCGCCAAGGCCTGCTCGAGGCTGTGAGCCGTGTCGCAGCGACGGCCGACAACATGGCGCTGATCTACTTGGTCGGCCACGGCACGGTCCGCCACTCGGGCCGGGACCTCGACCTCGTTTTGCACTTGCAAGACGAGGAGACCGTCCGTGTCAGCGAGCTGGTGGCCTGGCTGCGCCGAAGCCGTGCTCAAAGCACGGTGCTGATGCTCGACGTCTGCCGGGTGCGCCAAGATGAGCGGGTACCGCCGTTAACCCGCGAGTTCCTCGCGGATCGACGACCAGGCATCAGCCGTCTGCTCGTCGAGTGGAACAACCTTGCCGCCCGAACGGTCGAGGCCTCGGATGAGCAGGCCTCACGATGGGCAGCAGACAACAGTCCATGGCAGCTGCGGGGCCCCGCATCATCGGCGCCGGCCGAGCGGGAAGTACGCTGGACATTCGATTTCGCTGACGCGCGCATCACGCTCCTTGATGAAGCCGGTCCGCTTGAGCACTGGGCCAGCCGCCTCTTGAGCAGACCTAGCGCAGTCGACCCTCTCGTACATGCGGACGAACTGCTATCAACCGTCGCTGACTCCGCCACCAGCGGCCCCGAACAGCCGGCTGCCATGGCCGATGACTGCGCTGTCCTTGCACCTGCATCGTCACCGAAACCAGACAGCCGTCAGCCGTCCCGAGGCCACCGCCGTCACCACCCGCGTCTGCGGGTTGCCGAAGGGGCCCTGCCGCTGCACGTAGGGCAGCGCCTGGACGTCACATTCAACTACCAGCCGCAGGAACCCGGCCGCGCTCCGCAGGCGGACGACGCCACCGACAACAATCCCCTGGATCTGACGCTGCATATTGCCGCTGACACCGCAGATGTGGCCCCCGCCCTCATCCATACCCGACTTACTGACGAGGCGGGAACACCGCCAGAACACTTCCAGATCACTCCCAGCTCACCGGACCCGGTGACCCTGCGCATCGACGTCCTGCGTCGAGCCGACGGTGCTGTCATCCAAAGCATCGAGCGGGTTCTCACCGTCGCAGGACGAGACGGCAGCACCACCTGACCATGGAACAGCAACAAGACCTCGACTTCAGCGTGCCTTTCGACGGTTACGACGGCTTTACTGCCCTTCCCCGTAGCACTCCGCGCGCTCTCCAAGACCGGACGATCCAACTCAAGTTCGACAAAGTGCACGACGGCTACCTCGTCCACGCATGGGGGCCGCCCGACACGCCCCTCTGCTATGACGGCAATGCACCTTACTCGGGCCGCCTCAGGGTTGACCACGAACAGATATCCCAGTCGCTGGAGGACATCCACGATGCATGGCTGAAGGCGACCGTCCTGCACAGGCACGAAGGCGCCTACCCCTTCGAGGGATTCCCGGAGCAGACCCTCGGCAGACGCAGTGCGTGCGAGCTTCTGCAGGAGGCCTGCGAAACCCTCGCCCGCGCCGGACAGCGCCTCTACGGCGAGATCTTCGAAAGCGGTGACGAGGACCTCGACCGGCTCGCAGCAGCCCTGTCACACGCACTGCGCAGCGGACCGCAGATCATCACCGTGACGTCATCAGACCTATTCGTCCCCTGGGGCCTGCTCTATCTGCATCCGGACATTCAGCATGGACTGCACGCAGGGGGCACCGCGGTTTGGGACGGTTTCCTCGGCTACACCCACCTCATCGAGCACAACCTGGGCCGCGTCGACGGATACAGCCCCTTCATCGAACACGGCGGCGAACGCCCCAAAGCCGGCCTTTACCTCGATACCCGTCTTGAAAGGGAAGGCGCACCGGACTGCCCACTTAGCCCCGTCCGTAACGTCTTCGACACCCACACGGCCGCGCAGGAATGGACCACCAAAGCCGAAACCGCCCAGCGGCTGACCTCGTCCGACTGCAGCGACCACATCATGCTCTTCAGCGCGCACGCCACCGGCAACCGCACCGACCACCGCGGCCAGAAATCAGCACGCATCATCCTCACCGACGACAATCCCATCATCGCCGGCGACATCAATGACTGGGTCCGACACCGCTCCCAGCTGCTGCCAAGCCCTCTGTGCTTCATGATGGCCTGCGAAGGTGGCCGCGCTGGGCAGTACGACCAACAAGGCCTCGCCAGACCCCTCTTCAAACTCGGCATCGGATGCCTGGTCGGCCCGCAGATCGAAGTGCCGCCCTCCGTCGCCAGCAGCCTGACCACCCGCTTCTTCGAGGAATTCTTCAAGGGCGAGCGCGCCGCATGCATCCTGCGTGACATCACGAAGGACTTCATCAGTCAGCACGCCTCACCCCTCGGACTGGCCTTCACCCTCATCCGAGGTATCGACACCTGCCTGATCCACAGCCCACAAGCGGAGAAGCCGTGACACGCCCCCTCCTTCCCGTCGACGTCATGGACTTGGACAAGAACGGGCACCTGCTGCACACCGACGGCCGCACCACCGTCCCGGACGCCGACATCGCCCAGCATCTCGAACGTCACCTGCGGCTACGCGAGGACACCACCGACATCTTCGTCTTCGTTCACGGCTGGCGCACCAAAGCGGACGACGCACTCACCCATGCGCGCACCCTCTTCAGCCACGTCGAAACCCTCGCCGCAGCCCAACCACACGCCTACGCACGCTTGCGCGGCTTCCGGCCGCAATACGTTGCCGTGCGCTGGCCCTCCCGCGACACCAGACTCCTGCCCACCGACTACGACCCGGTCAAAAGGCGCACCCAAACCATGGCTGCCGACGGCCACGTTCCCCGGGTCCTGGGCGCCATCCTCGGCTACCTCAACGCCCACCGCGACACCCCCGAACCCGGGCCCGAAACCCTCACCACTGCCTACGGTCAGTACCTGCACTGCACCGGCCACTCCTTCGGCAGCCGCGTTCTGCTCCACGGCATCCTCGAAGCCACCGAACGCCTCACCGACGGCGGACCGGACACCCTCGCATGGGACTTCGCCCACACCACCTACCCATGGACCCTTGACAGCCTCACCCTCTTCCAGCCGGCGCTCCCCGCCGACGCATTCACACACGAACCCTTCAGCAAGATCCTCAACCCCAATCTACTCAACGCCCCTATAACAATGACCTACTCACCCTCAGACACTGCCCTCGGTAAACTCCACAGCAAGAAGGAGAACCAGGTTGCTGTCGGGTACCGGGGCGCCAGCGCCCCTCCGGACCACATTGCGCAAATCACCCTGCTGGACACCACCACTCCCTACACATTCCCCCGGTACAAGCGGCTGATCAACGTTGACGCCAGCAAGCTGTACACCGTGAACAAACTTTTCGTCGGTGCCCACTCCGACTTCTACCACCCCGAATCCGCCCACCTCCTGCTCTCCCTCGCCGACAGCGCCCGATGACCAAAGCGCTGGGCAAGGCCCGCAGCACTGAGTCGTCTAAGACCGTGTCCTACATGGTCAGCTTGAGAAGTCGCTTGTAGCAGCAGAGTGCGGCTGACAGTCCGAGAAAGGCCAGGTAGTTGCCAGGTTTTCGTTCGTAGCGGTGGTTGAGGCGGCGGTAGCCGGTCAGCCAGGACATGGTGCGTTCGATGACCCATCGGCGGCGACCGAGTCGTTCACTCGAG
>NZ_JAIGQA010000167.1:0-17887 GCF_019733245.1 Streptomyces sp. WAC04114 | reverse complement strand
CTTCGGGAGGACCCGGATTCATGCCTCGGGTCAGGCGCCCCCGCCCGGCGCCCACCCCTGTCTGCGCAGTACCCCCGGCACATCCGGCGCCTCGTAGTGCTCCCCCTTGAGGACCTTTCCGTCCTCACGGCGGGAGACCGAGCCGTCGGGGCCGATCTTCGTCATGTTGGAGCGGTGGACCTCGGCGAGCACCGCGTCCAGGTCGATGCCGTGCACCAGGGCCGTGCCGTAGGCGACGTAGACCACGTCCGCCAGCTCATGGGCGAGCCGGTCCAGCGGGCCCCGCACCGACACCTCGGCCACCTCAGCGGCCTCCTCCGCGAGAAGCTCGCCCCGGTGAGCGGCGAGTTCCGGGGAGACCTCCGTCGGCGTACTGCGGGCGTCCAGGCCGAAGGCGCGGTGGAATTCACGGACGAGGTCGGCGGGCGAAGAGCTCATGAGGGCGACTGTAGTGGCGGCCACTGACACTCCCCCGCCCTCACCCTGTGACCCCTGCCCTGGTCAGAGGGGCACCCCGGCTGGCAGGATCGCCCGCATGTCCAGAACGCTCCCCCCTATCGGCAGGCGCGGGGCCGTGCAGGGCGGCACCGCCGCCCTCGTGGTCCTCGGCCTGCTGCTGTGGTGGCTGCGTCCCTGGGCCGAGGAGCCGCCGAGCGGGACCATCACGTTCAGTACGGGCACCCGCGCCGGGGTCTACCACGAGTACGGGGAACTCCTGCGCACCGAGATCGACAAGGACATGCCCGACCTCGGTGTGCGGCTGATGACCAGCGCCGGCTCACAGGAGAACGTCGCCGACGTGGCGACCGGCGAGGCCGACTTCGCCATCGCCGCGGCCGACGCGATCGCCACGTACAAGCTCGACAACGCCCCGGGCGCCGACCGGCTGCGCGGCCTCGCCCGCCTCTACGACGACTACGTCCAGCTCGTCGTACCGCCGGACTCGGACATCCGCTCCGTCTCCGACCTGCGGGGCAAGCGCGTGGCCATAGGGCTGCCCAACTCCGGCGTGCGGCTGATAGCCAACGGTGTGCTCAGGGCCGCCGGCATCGACCCGGAGAAGGACATCCAGCCGTCCTCGGACGGCATCGACACTGGGCCCAAGCGGCTGGGGCACGGCCTCGACGCGTTCTTCTGGTCGGGCGGGTTGCCCACGGACGGGCTGAGCCGGCCGGCCAAGAAGTCGGCATCGGCGTTCCGGTTCGTGCCGATCGACGCAAGGCTCGTGGCCAAGCTGCACGACCAGGGCGGCGCCACGCGCTACTACCGTGCCACCAAGATGCCGGAGTCGGCCTACCCCACCATCCAGCGCGGTCAGGCGGTGCCGACCCTGGCGGTGTCCAACGTGCTGCTCACCCGCAGCGACATGGACCCCCGGCTCACCGAGTGGCTGACCCGCACGGTGCTCGACAGCCGGGACCTGATCGGCGCGACGGTCCACTCGGCCCAGCTGGTCGACGTCCGTACCGCGATCTACACCGACCCGCTGCAGCTGCACGCCGGCGCCCAGCGCTACTACCAGTCGGTCAAGCCTTAGCGCCCCCAGCCCTCTTGCGGTCGGCTGTCGTCAAGCCGTGACGCCGCAGCCCTCATGCCGTCGGCTGTCGTCAAACCGTCGGCGCCGACCTCGGCACCGCCACCGTGACCTTCAGTCCGTGCGGCTCGTGACGGTCGTAGGCGATCGAACCGCCGCCCGCCGCGAGCAGCGCCCGCGAGATGGACAGCCCGAGGCCCGAGCCCTTGATGTTCTGATGCCGGCCGCTGCGCCAGAAGCGGTCGCCGACGCGGGCCAGCTCCTCGTCGGTGAGGCCCGGGCCCTGGTCGGTGACGACGACGGTGGAGGTGTCGCCGTGGGAGGCGACGGTCACCTCGACGGTCCGGTCCTCGGGCGTGAACTTCACCGCGTTGTCGATGACCGCGTCCAGCGCGCTGGACAGCGCGACCGGGTCCGCCCACGCGGTCGTCGGCGGGCAGTCCCCCACCAGGCGCACCCCCTTGGCCTCGGCGGTCGGGGCCCAGGCCGCGAGGCGTTCCGCGGCCAGCTCGCCGATGTCGGTGATCTTCAGATCCGCCTCGGTGTGCTCGGCCAGGGCCAGGTCGAGCAGGTCGTCCAGGACCTGCGCGAGGCGCTTGCCCTCGGCCTGGACCGAGGCGATCTCCTTGTTGCCCTCGGGCAGCTCGAAGGAGAGCAGCTCGATGCGCAGCAGCAGCGCCGCGAGGGGGTTGCGCAACTGGTGCGAGGCGTCGGCGACGAAGGCGCGCTGCTGCTCCAGCACATCCTCGACGTTGTCCGCCATCTCGTTGAACGACCGGGCCAGACGCTGGAGTTCCGGCGGCCCGCCGGCGGCGGCCACCCGTGACTTGAGCCGCCCGGTGGCGATGTCGTGGGTGGTGGCGTCCAGCACGCGTACGGGCTTGAGCACCCAGCCCGTCAGCCGCAGGGCGGCACCGACGGCCAGCAGCATCGCGGCGAACTCCCCCGCGCCGATGACCAGCCAGCCGTGCAGTGTGCGGGAGCGCAGCTGTCCGGTGGGCGAATCGGTGACGACGACCGCGACGACGTCACCGTCCCGGATGACCGGCGAGGCGACCACGAGGTTGCGGCGCTGCCAGGGCCACACCTGCTGCGGGTCGTGGCTGCGGCGGCTGAGCAGGGCCTCGTCGAATGCGTCCCGTACCTCGCCCTCCTTCGGCAGCGACCACTTGGCCGGGGCGTGGGCCATGGCGCTGCCGCTGCGGTAGAAGACCCCGGACCGGATGCCGTAGACGTCGTAGTAGCTGGTCAGCTCGCTGCTGAGGGTGGCGAGGCGCTCGTTTTCGAACGCGCCCTCGGTCCCGTCGGGCGAGTCGGTGACGAACTGTGCGAGGGCGGCGAAGCGCGCCGTGTCGTCGATCCGGTCGACGACGACCTTCTGCTGCTGCGCCCCGGCGAGGCTCACGGCGAGCGGGACGCCGAGCGCGAGCAGTACGGCCGCCATCAGGATGATGAGCAGCGGGAGCAGACGAGTGCGCACCCGGCCCCGCTAACCGGCAGGCGCGACGAGCCGGTATCCGACTCCGCGTACGGTCTCGATGAGGGCCGGCATGCGCAGCTTGGCGCGCAGGGACGCCACATGCACCTCAAGGGTCCGCCCGGTCCCCTCCCAGCTGGTCTGCCACACCTCACTGATGATCTGCTCCCGGCGGAAGACCACCCCGGGCCGCTGCGCGAGCAGGGCCAGCAGGTCGAACTCCTTGCGGGTCAGCTGGATCACCGAGCCGTCCACGCTGACCCGGCGGTTGGGCAGCTCGATGTGCACCGGGCCGAGCCGCAGCTCGGTCTCGATGCCGCTGGAGGTGTCCTCGTGGGAGGTGCGCCGGCTCACGGCGTGGATCCGGGCGAGCAGCTCCCCGGTGTCGTAGGGCTTCACCACGTAGTCGTCGGCGCCGAGGTTGAGGCCGTGGATACGGGAGCGCACGTCGGAGCGGGCGGTCACCATGATCACCGGGGTGCTGGTCCGCTTGCGGATCTTGCCGCAGACCTCGTATCCGTCCTGGTCGGGCAGGCCCAGGTCGAGGAGGACGACGCCGAAGCAGTCGCTCTCGGGAACGAGGGCCTGGAGGGCCTCCTCACCGCTGCGCGCGTGTGTGACGTCGAACCCGTGCCGCGCCAGAACCGCCGACAGGGCGGCGGCGACGTGGTTGTCGTCCTCGACGAGCAGCAGTCTCATCCGGGCCCCCTTCGGTTCACTGGCCGTACGATCTAGGTGTGTAAAAAGCGTGCACGCGCGCGCGTGCACCTTGTGCAGTCACGCTGATGGATGAGGACGGCGTCAAGAGGGTTCCGGTTGCGGAGCGCTTCCGTTACCCGGCCGATATGAGCGCTGCTCATAAGTGCTACGACACGTGTCCGATTGCTATCGGATCGTGATGCTCAGATTCCCCTCAGATGTAATGACGCAGGTCGTAGAGGGTAACTACTGTCCTCCGAAACCGAGGAGGACGGAGCCTGAGAGCGATGACCGAAGTATCGGTGGCCAAGGAAGATGTGGCCGCGACCGGAGAACTGGTCGTCCTGAAGAGCGTCAACAAGCACTTCGGCGCGTTGCACGTACTCCAGGACATCGACCTGACGATCGCCCGCGGTGAAGTCGTCGTGGTCATCGGGCCCTCCGGGTCCGGCAAGTCCACCCTGTGCCGCACCATCAACCGCCTGGAGACGACCGACTCCGGCACGATCACGATCGACGGCAAGCCCCTGCCCGCCGAGGGCAAGGAGCTGGCCAAGCTCCGCGCCGATGTCGGCATGGTCTTCCAGTCCTTCAACCTCTTCGCGCACAAGACCGTGCTCGAGAACGTGATGCTCGGCCAGATCAAGGTCCGCAAGAAGGACAAGAAGGCGGCCGAGGAGCGGGCCCGCGCCCTGCTCGACCGGGTCGGAGTGGGTGCGCAGGCCGAGAAGTACCCGGCGCAGCTCTCCGGCGGCCAGCAGCAGCGTGTCGCGATCGCCCGGGCGCTGGCCATGGAGCCCAAGGTGATGCTCTTCGACGAGCCGACCTCCGCGCTCGACCCCGAGATGATCAACGAGGTGCTGGAGGTCATGCAGCAACTCGCCCGCGACGGCATGACCATGATCGTCGTCACCCATGAGATGGGTTTCGCACGATCGGCCGCAAACCGCGTGGTGTTCATGGCAGACGGCCGAATCGTCGAGGAGGCTGCGCCCGACCAGTTCTTCAGCAATCCGCGCAGCGACCGTGCCAAGGACTTCCTGTCGAAGATCCTGCACCACTGACGGCGCGGGTCGCGCTTCCACGCGCCCCCGTGTCGCCCACCCCTTGAGGGCCCGCATCTCTTCACCAGTCAAAGGAAGTTCATCATGAAGCTCCGCAAGGTCACCGCCGCCTCGGCCACCGTCTTCGCTCTCGCCCTCACCGCCACCGCGTGTGGCGGCGACAACAGCTCGGGCGGCGACTCCGGTTCCGACGGCGGCGGCAAGACGATCACGGTCGGCATCAAGTTCGACCAGCCCGGCCTCGGCCAGAAGACGCCGCAGGGTTACGCCGGCTTCGACGTCGATGTCGCCACGTACGTCGCGAAGAAGCTCGGTTACAACGAGGACCAGATCGAGTGGAAGGAAGCGAAGAGCGCCGACCGCGAGACCATGCTCCAGCGTGGTGACGTCGACTTCATTGCGGCGACCTACTCGATCACCCCCGAGCGCCAGGAGAAGGTCGACTTCGCCGGCCCTTACCTGCTGGCCCACCAGGATGTTCTGGTTCGTGCGGACGACAACAAGATCAAGTCGCCGAAGGACCTGAACAACGCCAAGCTCTGCTCGGTCACAGGCTCCACCTCGGCGCAGAACGTCAAGGAAAAGCTGGCCCCCAAGGCGCAACTGCAGCCGTACCCGACGTACTCCGCCTGCCTCCCCGGTCTGCAGAACGGTGCCGTCGACGCGCTGACCACCGACGACTCGATCCTCGCCGGTTACGCCGCCCAGTCGCAGTTCAAGGGCAAGTTCAAGCTCGGCGGCTTCAAGCTGACCAACGAGAACTATGGCATCGGCGTCAAGAAGGGCAGCGACCTCAAGGACAAGATCAACGAGGCTCTTGAGGCCATGGTCGCCGACAAGGCCTGGCAGAAGGCCGTTGACGAGAACCTCGGCCCGGCCAACTACAAGAACGAGCCGGCGCCGAAGATCGGCGAGATCAAGAGCTGAAGCAGCGCCTGACAGGGTGCGCCGCCCACCGGAAGGGGCGGCGCACCGGCGTGGGCATCCCTACACGCGGAAGCACGGGAGATCGTGTTCGACTTTCTTGAGGATTACGACCTGCTGGGAGCCTTCTGGACGACAGTGCAGCTCGCTGTGCTCTCCGCCGTCGGCTCCCTGATCTGGGGCACCCTGCTGGCCGCCATGCGCGTCGGCCCGGTGCCGCTGATGCGCGCCTTCGGGACCGCGTACGTGAACATCGTGCGGAACATCCCGTTGACCGTCATCATCCTGTTCACGTCGCTGGGCCTGAACCAGACGTTGGGAGTCTCCCTCGGCGCGAACGACGTCGAGACGATCAACTTCCGGCTCGCCGTCCTGGGCCTCATTCTCTACACCTCGTCCTTCGTGTGCGAGGCGCTGCGCTCCGGCATCAACACGGTGCCGGTCGGGCAGGCCGAGGCCGCCCGCGCGATCGGCCTCAGCTTCAACCAGGTGCTGGGTCTGGTCGTGCTGCCCCAGGCGTTCCGGTCCTCCGTCGTGCCGCTGGCGAATGTGCTGATCGCCCTCATCAAGAACACCACGGTGGCCGCCGCCATCGGTGTCGCCGAAGCGGCAGTACTGATGAAGGAGATGATCGAGAACGAGGCGCAGCTGCTGCTGATCTCCGCGATCATCGCGTTCGGTTTCGTGGTCCTGACGCTGCCGACCGGCCTGATCCTCGGCTGGGTGGGCAAGAAGGTGGCGGTGAAGCGATGAGCTCCGTTCTGTACGACGCGCAGGGGCCTCGCGCCAAGCGCCGCAACGCCGTCCTCACGGTGGTCTTCCTGGTCGCCGTCGCCGCTCTGCTGTGGTGGGTGTTCGGAACCCTCGAGGACAAGGGCCAGCTGGAGTGGGCCTTGTGGGAGCCGTTCTTCCACTCCGAGGCCTGGACCACGTACATCCTGCCGGGCCTGCAGAACACCTTGAAGGCCGCCGCCCTGGCTGTGATCATCGCGATGCCGCTCGGCGCGGTTCTCGGCATCGCCCGCCTGTCGGACCACGCATGGGTCCGGGTGCCCGCCGCAGTCGTGGTGGAGTTCTTCCGCTCCATCCCCGTGCTGGTGCTGATGATCTTTGGCCTCGCGCTGTTCGCCGAATACACCAACGTCAGCTCCGACGACCGTCCGCTGTACGCGGTCGTGACCGGCCTGGTGCTGTACAACGCCTCCGTCCTGGCGGAGATCGTCCGGGCGGGCATCTTGTCCCTGCCCAAGGGCCAGTCCGAGGCGGCGATGGCGATCGGCCTGCGCAAGGGCCAGCTGATGCGCCTGGTCCTGCTGCCTCAGGCCGTCACCGCGATGCTCCCGGCCATCGTGAGTCAGCTCGTCGTGATCGTGAAGGACACCGCGCTCGGCGGCGCCGTCCTCACCTACTCCGAGCTGCTCTCCGCGGCGAACACCATGAGCGGCTACTACGGCGCGAACGTCATCGCCAGCTTCACGGTCGTGGCCCTCATCTTCATCGCGCTCAACTTCGCCCTCACCTCGTTCGCGAGCTGGCTGGAGCGCAGGCTGCGGCGCGCCAAGAAGTCGACGGGCGCGGTCGTGGCCGCGGACGACACGCAGATCGCCGGCACCACCGGGACGGGCGGCGGAGGCACCATCTGACCCTCGGTCAACCCATATGACACACTCAGGGGCAGTGGCATGATCGCCACTGCCCCTCGTCACTTGACGCAAGCACCGGCAATGGGTTGCATACGTTCTGTGATCGTGCACCCTGCTCCAACTTCCTGTTCACCTACGTCTCTCAGGACACCACCGCGGGCAGGGGGCGCCTCGCCGTGGACCCGGTGATCATCGTGGGAGCGGGGCCCGTCGGGCTCACGCTCGCCTTGGCGCTGGCGCGTCAGGAGGTGCCGTGCGTCGTCCTCGACGAGGGCCCGGGCAAGGACGAACCCCGCGCGGCGCGCACCGTCGTCCTGCGCGAGGACACCGCCGCCCTGGTGGAGCGGCTGACCGGCATGTCCCTCGCCGGAGCCGGTGCGCATTGGGCCGGATGGCGGTCGATGCGGCGCAAGCAGGTGATGCGCGAGATCGTCTTCGACGGCGCCGAACCCGCCCCCCTACACATCGCCCAGCACGTGCTGACCGGCGCCCTGCGCGCGGCCCTCGCCGACGAGCGGCTCGTCAAGGTCGCGGTGGAGAGCCGCCTCGACGGCCTCGAACAGGAGTCCTCCGGCGTCACGGCCCACACCCGCGGCCCCAAGGGCACCTGGTGGCGAGGCAGTTACCTGGTGGGTTGCGACGGCCCCCGCTCGACCGTGCGCAAGATCCAGGACATCCGCTTCCCGGGCCGTACGGCGGTGGAACGTCACGCCGTCGCCGCGCTCCGTACGGAACTGCCCTGGCAGGACGAGGCGTTGCTGCACCGCTCGCCGCCCTGGCGCATGTCCGACCCCTCGGCCGGCGAGGTCACCGCGCGCCCGCTGCCGGACGGCGTCTGGCGCCTGGACTGGCTGCTGCCGCCCGGCAAGGACCTGGTCACCCCCGAGCTGCTGCTCACTCGCATCCGGGAGACCCTGGCCGGCTGGGCGGGCGGCACGGCAGCGCCGTACGAGCTGCTGGACACCGGTGTCCACACCGTCCACCACCGGCTGGCACGCCGCTGGCGCGCCGACCGCGTGTTCCTCGCCGGGGACGCGGCCCACCTGCTCGGCGCGCTGGGCACACACGGTCTGGACGAGGGACTGCGGGACGCCGACAACCTCGCCTGGAAACTGGCCCTGGCCTGGCACCACGGGCCGCACGAGGCTCTCCTCGACAGCTACCAGACGGAACGCCGTGCGGTCGTCGCCGCCCGGCTGCGCGCCGCCGACCAGGCGCTGCCGCTGCTGCGCGGCGGCGGTGGGCTGCGCTCCGTCGTGCCCGGCTCGTCCCGGGGCCACGACGCTCTCCTCACGGAGGGTCACTTGGGGCAGGGCCAGCTCGGCGCGCCGGGGGCGTACGCCGACTCGCCGCTCGCACCCCAACGCCTCGAGGGGGAGGTGCCGGTCGGCACACCGCTCGGCACACCGGTCACCGATGTACGGGTCACCGCGGAGGACGGCACCTTCGTACGACTGCGGGACCGGCTCGGCCGCGGTGCGCTGCTCGTGGTGCTGATCGCACCGGGCACGGGCGTCTGGGAGCGCAAGCACTGGGTCAGCGCGGGCATCATGCCGCAGCTCGCGGCGGCGGTCACGGCTCTGCCGCACCACGCTGAGCTGCTCGTCGCCGAGAGGTATCCGGGTGCGGCCGCGCACACGGTGCTGCTGGTGCGCCCCGATGGGCACCTCGTGACCGCCCTGAGCGGGGTGCGCCCGGCCGATCTGTACGCCGCGGCGGAGGCGGCGGTCGGCGGGCCGGTGAAAGCGCAGGCGGAGGCCGGTGCTTCGGCCGGTTCGCGCTGAGGTCGGCGCCGGAGTGATGTGCTCACTGTCACGGTGCGTCCGCATGGTGACAGTGAGTTGACCCGCCCGGGCCGCCATGGTGTACTCCGGTGCGTGACCGACACCTGTGTGCGCCTGTGGCGGAGGGTCCATATGGACCTCCTCCGCTATGCGGGCTGCGTGTGTCGCCCGTCCTGCTGACTTCGCATTCCCCTCCCTTGTGCGCGCGCCGCGCCCTGTCTGCCGGCTGCCGCGCCTTGCTCGCGAACCCTCACCAGGACCTTCAGGACGGCACCCGTGTCTGTATCCCCTTCTGCGACCGCTTCGGTCTCGGTCGGTCCGGCTCCCACCCAGGCCGACCTCTACGCCTTCGTGCGGCGCACCGCCGCCGACACCGAGCTGATTGAATCCCTGCCACTCGACCCTGAGGGCCGCACATGGGTGCGGCTGGACGGGCCCGGCGGCAGCGAGGCCTGGCTGATCGGCTGGCCGCCCGGCACCGGCACCGGTTGGCACGACCATGCCGACTCGGTCGGCGCCTTCCTGACCGCGTCGGGTGAGCTCAAGGAGAACTCCCTCGCCGCGCGGCTGCCCACCGACGGCTGGAAGACCCTGGAACTCGCCGGGGACGTGGACCGGGAACGCCGGCTGCGGACCGGTCAGGGCCGCGCCTTCGGCCGGCACCACGTCCACGAGGTGCTCAACGAGTCGCCCGACCGGCACGCGATCTCCGTCCACGCCTACTACCCGCCCCTGCCGCGGATCCGCCGCTACAGCCGCAGCGGCCCGGTCCTGCGGCTCGAGCAGGTCGAACGACCGGAGGACTGGCAGTGAGCACCACACCCGGGCCGGCAGGCAGCGCCCCTCGATCCCCCGTCGGCATCGACGAGTTGCTGGAGCGTGTACGGGCGGGCTACGAGCGGGTCGAAGCGCGGGAGGCGTATGAGGCTGCCCAGGCCGGCGATGCCCTCCTGGTCGACATCCGCTACGCCGCCCTGCGTGAACGGGACGGCCTCATCCCGGGCGCCCACGTCGTCGAGCGCAACGAACTGGAGTGGCGCCTCGACCCCCAGGGCAGCCACCACCTCCCCGAGGTGACGAGCCACGCCCTGCGCGTCGTCGTGATCTGCAACGAGGGCTACGCCTCCAGCCTGGCGGCCCAGTCCTTGCACCAGCTGGGCCTGCACCGGGCCACGGACCTGGTCGGAGGATTCCAGGCTTGGCGCGGGGCGGGGTTGCCGGTGGAGTGAGCTCCGGGTGGCTTGCGGGTGGCTTGCGCACCCCTCAGAAGCCCTCCTCCCCGAGAAACTCCGTGTCCTCCCCTTCCTCCTCCAGCGCTTGCCGCACCACCCTCAGAGCCATGCCTTCGGGGTAGCCCTTGCGGGCGAGCATGCCCGCGAGGCGCCGGAGGCGTTTGTCGCGGTCGAGTCCGCGGGTGGAGCGGAGCTTGCGTGCGACGAGCTCACGCGCGGTCTCCTCTTCCTGCTCGGAGTCGAGCTGGGAGACGGCCTCGTCGATCAGCGTGGAGTCGACGCCCTTGGTGCGTAGCTCCCGGGCGAGCGCGCGCCGGGCCAGCCCTCTGCCGTGGTGGCGGGACTCCACCCAGGCGTCCGCGAACGCGCCGTCGTTGATGAGGCCGACCTCTTCGAACCGCGACAGCACCTCCTCGGCGGCGTCGTCCGGGATCTGCCGCTTGCGCAGGGCGTCGGCGAGCTGCTTGCGGGTCCGCGGGGTCCCGGTGAGCAGGCGCAGGCAGATCGCCCGAGCCCGCTCGACCGGGTCCCCTGGAGGTGCCTCCTGCTCGGCCCTCGACGAGGAGGGGGCGCCTCCGTCCTCGGTGTCAGCCGCCGCCTCGCCGAAGCCACGCCGACGACGACCGCGCCTGCCGCGCGGCCCGCCGTCACGCGAGCCGCCGCTGGATGAGCCGCCCCCGCGCGGCCCCGGGTCGCCCCCGTCCTCGTACCCGTACAGCCCGTCGTCCTCGAACGGCACGCCCCCGGGGCCTTCCCTCCCGTCCACGGCTGAGCCGGTGTCGCCTCCGGTGCCCCTCCCCCGTGGGGCACCGGAGGCGGTGTACTCGTACTCCGCCCAGTCGGTTCGCCGTGTCACGGGTCAGCTCTTGGCTGCGGCGGCCTTGGACTTGGCGGTCTTGGCCGCTGCCGGGGCGGGGACGGCCGGGGCCGCGTCGGCCGGTGCGGAGACCGCGGCGTCCGTGCCCGGTTCGGTGGCCGGCTCCTCGGGACGCACACCGACGCCCAGCTTCTCCTTGATCTTCTTCTCGATCTCGTTGGCCAGGTCGGGGTTGTCCTTCAGGAAGTTGCGCGCGTTCTCCTTGCCCTGGCCGAGCTGGTCGCCCTCGTACGTGTACCAGGCGCCGGCCTTGCGGACGAAGCCGTGCTCCACGCCCATGTCGATCAGGCCGCCCTCGCGGCTGATGCCCTGGCCGTAGAGGATGTCGAACTCGGCCTGCTTGAAGGGCGGCGCGACCTTGTTCTTGACGACCTTGCAGCGGGTGCGGTTACCGACCGCCTCCGTGCCGTCCTTCAGGGTCTCGATGCGGCGGATGTCGATGCGCACCGAGGCGTAGAACTTCAGCGCCCGGCCACCGGTCGTGGTCTCCGGGGAGCCGAACATCACGCCGATCTTCTCGCGGAGCTGGTTGATGAAGATCGCGGTGGTCTTGGACTGGTTGAGCGCGCTGGTGATCTTCCGCAGGGCCTGGCTCATCAGACGGGCCTGCAGACCGACGTGGCTGTCGCCCATCTCGCCCTCGATCTCCGCGCGCGGGACGAGCGCGGCGACGGAGTCGATGACGATGAGGTCGAGGGCGCCGGAGCGGACCAGCATGTCCACGATCTCCAGGGCCTGCTCGCCGTTGTCCGGCTGGGAGAGGATGAGGTTGTCGATGTCGACGCCGAGCTTCTTCGCGTACTCGGGGTCGAGGGCGTGCTCCGCGTCGACGAAGGCGACCTGGCCTCCGGCCTTCTGCGCGTTCGCCACCGCGTGCAGGGTCAGGGTGGTCTTACCGGAGGATTCCGGTCCGTAGACCTCGACGACACGGCCGCGCGGCAGGCCGCCCACGCCGAGGGCCACGTCCAGGGCGGTGGACCCGGTCGGGATGACCTCGATGGGCTCGTTGACCCGGTCGCCCATGCGCATGACCGCGCCCTTGCCGAATTGCCGTTCAATCTGTGCGAGCGCGGCATCCAGGGCCTTCTCGCGGTCGGTTCCTGCCATGGGTTCCACCCGATTTGCTTGAGTCGATCGCTTCACGTCAAAGACGCTAACGCCTGCCACTGACAACGCGCCCCGACGCACGTCCGGCCTGTGGATAACTCGGGCATTTCTCTACCCAAAGTACGTCGAAATGCCCTTCGTTGAGCTTCGCCGGTGCCTCCATGAGAATGGATGTTCGATTTTGGTGTCAAGCGCACCACGTGGCACCGCCTACCCTGATCGCGACGGCGCGCACTCAGGGGGAGAGACGGATGTGTCGGATCACCACGGCGGGCAAGGAAGCCGCAGTCGCGCGGTTCCTCCAGGAGTTCCCGCGGGCCCCGCAGGCCGGACTGGACCACCCCGCGCTGCGCGGCTGCGACGACATCGCCTGGGCCGACTTCCCCGAGTGCCCCGCCGGGGTCCCGGCCCTCCTGCGCGGCCTGCTCGATCCGGCCGCTGCTCGGGAGGCCGAGCGGGTGCTCTGCATCGTCCTGATGGACAGCCCCTTCAGCATGGGCCCGGCCATGCCCGCGGCGCTGCCGTTCCTGCTCCGTCTCGCCGCGGACCCGGCGGTGCCGGTGCGGGCCGAGCTGGTCGAGATCCTGCTGGTCGTCGCGGAGCTCTCACATCCCGTCGACGGAAGCAGTGAGCAGGCGATCCGGTTCCTGGGCAGCGACAGCGACCACCCGGAGCGCGCACGATGCCGGGCCGTCTTCGCCGAGCATGCCGACCTGGTGCTCGGGCTGCTGGACGACCGGACGCTGCCGGACGGGTTCATCCCACCCGACGAGCGGGCGAGCCTGCTGAAGGTGGCGACGCCGTAGGAGCCTGACGGTCGGGCCGGCCCCTCGGCCGGGCTTCTCAGCTCCGCCCTCTCAACTCCGGTCTCTCAAGAGGAGTTCTCCCCGGACCCGGAGCCCCTGTGTCCGGGTCGTTCCGCTCCCTGACGCCGTGCCCACACCGCCCTCGCACGCGTGAGCAGGCCCGGTCCCTCTCCCCGTCGGTGGTGGCCGTGCACTCGGGGGTCGTCCGTGACGTCGTAGCGCTTCACGTACGCCCCGAGGAACGCCTGGAGCGTGGCGACGGCGGGGATGGCGATCAGCGCGCCGACGGCGCCGAGGAGGGCGGTGCCGGCGATGACCGAGCCGAAGGCGACGGCGGGGTGGATGTCGACGGTCTTGGAGGTCAGCTTGGGCTGCAGCACGTAGTTCTCGAACTGCTGGTAGATCACGACGAAGATCAGGACCCAGAGCGCGTACCAGGGATCCACCGTGAACGCGATCAGCATGGGCAGGGCGCCCGCGAGATACGTGCCGATGGTGGGGATGAACTGCGACACCAGTCCCACCCACACGGCGAGCACGGGCGCGTAGGGCACGTCCAGGGCCTGCAACAGGACGAAGTGCGCCACGCCGGAGATCAGTGCCATCAGGCCGCGGGAGTAGATGTAGCCGCCGGTCTTGTTCACGGCGATCTCCCACGCGCGCAGCACCTCGGCCTGGCGGGCGGGCGGCAGGACCGAGCAGATCGCGCGGCGCAGCCGGGGGCCGTCCGCAGCGAAGTAGAACGAGAACAGGGCGATCGTGAGCAGTTGGAAGAGGCCCCCGATGACCTGGGCGGACACGTCCAGGACGCCGGTGGCGCTGTTCTGGACGTAGTTGCGCAGCCAGTCGGAGCGGAGCAGGCCCTCCTGGATGTCGACGCGCTTCAGGTCGGTCTTGAAGTGCGTGTTGATCCAGTTGATGACGGAGTCGAGGTACTCGGGGAAACCCTCGATCAGCTTGATGATCTGGTCCGCGAGGACGGAACCGAGCAGGGTGACGAAGCCGGCCGAGACGACCATCACGCCGATGAAGACGATGAACGCGGCCAGCCCCCTGCGCATGCCGCGTGAGGCCATCCAGCTCACCGCGGGTTCTATGGCGAGCGCCAGGAAGAACGCGATGAGGATGTTGATCAGCAGGCCGGTGACCTGGTGGAAGGCCCAGCTGCCCAGCTGGAACGCGGCGACGAGCGCGAGCGCGAGCACCATGGCGCGCGGCAGCCAGCGCGGCATGCGGCCGTTCGTCCCGGCCCCGCCGACCGGGGGCCGGGCGGGCGACGTCGTGCCGGAAGCGGAGGGCTGCTGGGCTGCCTGCCCGGTCTCGTCAGTGGGTGCCACGGTCCAAGTCTCGCCCACGCCACCGACAGCCGTCTGCCCGGCTGCGATCTTCGTGACCGGGCGACGACGTCCGAGGCCCACCGGCTGGTCGGGGCGGTGGCCGGCAAGGCCATACGGCCCGGTCGGTCACCCTCCGCAAGGTCGGCCGCCGATCAGGTCGGCCGCCACCGAAGCCGTCCGTCCCACCGCCCGGCGATCGCCCCGGCTGATCGGCAACCGTCAGCCGGTCAGCGCCTCTCCCGGGGCACGTCCATCACCGAGCAGACCACCTGCCAGACCTCCTTGGCGTCCCAGCCGGCCGCCAGGGCCTCGTGCACCGTGCGCCCGCCCAGCTCGGACATCACGTGGTCGCGCGCGAACATCTCGGCGTAACCAGGACCGAAGTGCTCCGCCATCCGCTGCCAGAAGACCGTCAACCGCATGAACCCAGTATCCCGCTCCTGGGGGTGGGCCGGGCCGGGACCGCCTGCCGACGCCGCTTCGCGCCCTACGGTCTGACCCATGGCCGAAACAGGAGCTACCGAATTTCCCCCGACGCCCCCGCCGCACAGCCCCGTCACGCGCGCGGAGCGTTTCGTCTGGCTCACCGCGCGCGTGCTCGAGCAGCGCCGCTTCGCCCACCACTTCCGGGGCGCCGCCGCCGACCCGGTGGAGACCGCCCTGGACGCCTACCGCAACGAGGACGGCGGGTACGGCCACGCGCTGGAGCCGGATCTGCGCGGCCCGGTCAGCCAGCCGTTGCACACCGCGCACGCGCTGCGCGTCCTGGACGCGGTCGGACGCTGTGCCGGCCAGCGCGTGGAACGCATGTGCCGCTATCTGACGTCCGTCTCCACCGCGGACGGCGCCCTCCCGGCGATCCACCCCAGTCAGCGCGACTACCCCACGGCCCCCTTCGTGCCGGTGGTGGATGATCCGCCCAGCGACCTCCTGGCCACCGGGCCGGTGGTGGGGCTGCTGAATCGCAACGAGGTGTGGCACGCGTGGCTCTTCCGGGCCACGGACTTCTGCTGGCGGGCGGTCGAGTCCCTGGAGAAGTCGCATCCGTACGAGATCGAGGCCGCCGTGACCTTCCTGGACTCCGCGCCCGATCGCCCGCGCGCGGAGGCGGCCGCCCATCGTCTCGGCCGCCTGGTCCGCGAGCACCGGCTCGCGGCCCTGGATCCCGACCGCCTCGACGCGTATCCGGTGTCCCCCGGCTACGCCCCGGGGGAGCACCACTTCCCGTACGACTACGCGCGGACGCCGAGCTCGCTCGCGCGCGCGTGGTTCACGGACGATGAGATGGCCCGCTCCCTGGACCACCTCGCGGCCCAGCAGCAGGAGGACGGCGGCTGGCCCGTCCGGTGGCGCCATTGGGCCCCTGCCCCCGCCCTGGAGGCGCGCCCGCTCGTGACGATCGAGGCCCTGCGCGTGCTCAGCGCGTACGGCCGCACGGTCGACTGATCATCCCGCCCGCCGACGACTGATCATCCCGCCCCCAGGGCCCGCACTCCCGCGGTCACCACCACAGCCGCGGCGACGACGAGCAGGAAGGGGGCGCGCATCAGCAGCGCCACGGCCGCGGCGGCGAGCCCGGCGGCCCGCGCGTCCAGCACCAGCGTCCGGCCGTCGGCGAAGGTCTGCTGGGCCGTGAGGGCCGCGAGCAGCGCGACGGGCAGCAGCGCGGCGAGACGCTTGACGACGGGCCGCTCCAGGGCCCCTGCGGGCACCAAGAGCCCGGCCAGTTTGACGGCGTAGCAGCCGAGGACGGTCGCCCCGATCGCGATCCAGACGTTCACCGCGCGTCCGCCTGTCCCTCGCGGCGCCGGCCGTCCGCCCACAGCACGGCCGGCGCCGCCAGGGCGGCCAGCAGCACCGGCACCCCGGCGGGCAGCACGGGCAGCAGCCCGAGTCCCAGCAGCACGGCGAGCCCGGCGACGGCCCGCTCGGTGCCGGTCTTCAGCATCGGCGCGAGCAGCGCCAGGAACACCGCGGGCCCGGCGGCGTCCAGCCCCCACGCGTCCGTGTCCCCGATGGCCTCGGCGCCCAGGGCACCGAGCAGCGTGGTGAGGTTCCACAGGAGGTACAGGCTCAGCCCGGTCACGACGAACCCGAGCCGGGCGGTGCGGCGCGTGGGCTGGGCGAGTGCGACGGCGGCCGTCTCGTCGATCACCCACTGGGCGGCGAGCGGCCGCACCGCGCGCGGGAGTGCCAGCAGCTGCGACAGACGCAAGCCGTAGAAGGCGTTCCGCACGCCCAGGAAGAAGGCCCCTGCGGCGGCGGTGAACGGGCTGCCCCCGGCGGCGAGAGCCCCCACCAGGGCGAACTGGGACGCGCCGGTGAACACCAGAAGACTGAGCGCGCACGTCTGAAGCAGCGTGAGCCCGCCGCCGGCCGAGGTCACCCCGAAGGCGAACCCGGACAGCCCGACGGCCACCCCGACCCCCAGGGCGTCGCGTACGACGGCCCGGTCCGCCTTCACACCGATGTCTGCGTCTTCGAGAGCTGTCCGATCTGCCACGCCCGGCACGCTACGGGCCCGGGCTACCGCAGGTCTTGTACGTTCTTGCGCTCCCGCTGGTACGCCCCCGGAGGCACACCGACCATCCGGCTGAAGTGACGGTTGAGGTGGGGCTGGTCGGTGAATCCGACGGTCACGGCGGCCTCGGAGGGAGTCGTCCCGGTGTCCAGCAGTTGTCGCGCCCGGCGTACGCGCGCGTCCGTGAGCCAGGCGTGCGGTGGCATGCCGTAGGTGTCCCGGAAGGCCCGCAGCAGGGCGAACGGGCTGGTCCCGAGATCGGCCGCCAGCCGCTCCAGGGTCGGCGGCCGTGCCATGCGGTCCTCCAGCACGCCACGCGCGCGTGCCGCGATCCGGGCTCCCGCGGTGCGCACCTCCCGCCGCGGCATGGGTCCGCCGTTCAGCCGCAGCAGCCTGGTCACCGCCACCCTCAGCAGGGTGTCCGCGGCCAGCGCGTTGCCCTCGTCGGCGGCCCGCAGCACCTGGTGCACGAGCCCCACGGCGTAGGGGTCGTCCATCACCGGGCTGACGAAGCCCGGCGTCCCGCGCAGCGTCGACGTCTCGGCCGCGATCTCCGCCACCACGTCCGCCGGCGGGTACACGGCTCCGTACCGCCAGCCTTCGGGCACCCCGGCCCGCCCGGTGTGCGGTGTGTCGGGATTCACCAGTGCGAGGGCCCCTGCCCCCGCGTACTGGTCGCCCCCTCCGTGGTGGAAGACCTCCACCCCGTCGGCGATGGCGGCGATCACGAAGTTCTCGTGCGTGTGCCGCACGAACGTCTTGCGCACATACCGGGCCCGCAGCAGATCGACCCCGGGCAGCTCGTCGTACTGCCAGTGCCGTGCGCGCTCGTTCATATGACCATTGTCCGCGGTCGCGGGGCGACAGGACCCACCCCCGAAG
>NZ_JAIGQA010000166.1:0-17895 GCF_019733245.1 Streptomyces sp. WAC04114 | reverse complement strand
TTCCACCCCCGAGGACCCCGACCCATGAGCCCCGCAGACGGCGACCGTGACCCGCAGCGCATCCTGATCGTCGACGACGAGCCGGCCGTACGCGAAGCGCTCCAGCGCAGCCTCGCGTTCGAGGGGTACGGGACCGAGGTCGCCGTGGACGGCGCCGACGCGCTCGACAAGGCGGCGGCCTACCGGCCCGACCTGGTCGTCCTCGACATCCAGATGCCGCGCATGGACGGTCTGACGGCGGCCCGCCGCATCCGCGCCACGGGCGACACCACGCCGATCCTGATGCTCACCGCCCGTGACACGGTCGGCGACCGGGTCACCGGCCTCGACGCGGGCGCCGACGACTACCTGGTCAAGCCCTTCGAACTCGACGAACTCTTCGCCCGCATCCGCGCGCTGCTGCGCCGCAGCTCCTACGCGGCGGCCGTGGGCGCGGGCGACCCGGCCGACGAGGACGCGCTCACCTTCGCCGACCTGCGCATGGACCTCGCGACGCGGGAGGTCACGCGGGGCGGGCGCCAGGTGGAGCTGACCCGCACGGAGTTCACGCTCCTGGAGATGTTCATGGCACACCCGCGCCAGGTCCTCACCCGCGAGCAGATCCTCAAGGCCGTCTGGGGCTTCGACTTCGAGCCGTCGTCGAACTCTCTCGACGTGTACGTGATGTACCTGCGCCGCAAGACCGAGGCGGGCGGCGAGCCGCGCCTCGTCCACACGGTCCGGGGTGTCGGCTACGTCCTGCGGCAGGGCGGCGCGGAGTGAGTCCCCGGACGGTCCTGCGGCGGTTCCGCTCCCTGCCGATCCGCTCCCGGCTGGCCCTGCTCGTGGCGGCGGCGGTGGCGTTCGCCGTGGCGGCGGTCTCGGTGACCTGCTGGTTCATCGTGCAGGGGAAGCTGTACGACGAGATCGACGAGGACCTGAAGTCGTCGGTCGGGCCGCTGCGGTCGGAGGAGGTCCAGGGCCTCACGGAGAACTGCCGCCAGACACCGTCCGACTCCCTGGGCATGGGGTCGCGGCCCAAGAGCTACGGGCAGCTGGTCCGGGTCGACGGCAAGGTGTGCCTCTTCCCGAGCTCCACCGCCCAGGTCCAGGTCGGCGGCGACGACAAGGCCGTGGCCAAGAACCCCGACCCCAACCAGGCCCACATCCGCGACGGCACGGACGACGACGGCAACAAGCTGCGTGTGCTGACCACGGCGGTCGTCGTCAAGGACGGGCCCCTGACGCAGGGCGTCGCCGCCGACTACTCCCTCGTCATCGCGCTGCCGCTCAAGGGGACGCAGTCCACGCTCAACGAGCTGGCCCTGATCCTCCTGCTGGTCTCCGGCGTCGGAGTGCTCGGCGCCGGAGCCGCCGGTCTGGCCGTCGCCCGGGCCGGGCTGCGCCCCGTCGACAAGCTGACCGAGGCCGTCGAGCACGTGGCCCGCACGGAGGACCTGAACATCCGCATCCCCGTGGAGGACGACAGCGAGGACGAGATCGCCCGCCTGTCCCGGTCCTTCAACTCGATGACCTCGGCCCTGGCCAGCTCCCAGGAGCTGCAACAGCAGCTCATCGCGGACGCGGGCCACGAACTGCGCACGCCCCTCACGTCCCTGCGCACCAACATCGAACTCCTCACCCGCAGCGAGGAAACGGGCCGGCCCCTCCCCGAGGCGGACCGCAAGGCGCTGCTCGCGTCGGTGAAGGCGCAGATGACGGAGCTGGCCGCGCTCATCGGAGACCTCCAGGAACTGTCCCGCCCCGACACGGGCCAGCACGGGGGCCGTACGCAGATCGTCGCCTGGCAGAACACGGTCGAGTCGGCGCTGCGGCGGGCGCGGCTGCGGGGCCCGGAGCTGACGATCACGGCACACATCGAGCCCTGGTTCGTCCGCGCGGAACCCTCCGCGCTGGAACGGGCGGTGGTCAACATCCTCGACAACGCGGTGAAGTTCAGCCCGGAGGGCGGCACGATCGAGGTACGCCTGGCCGCGGGCACCCTCACGGTCCGCGACCACGGCCCGGGCATCCCCGCCGACGAACTCCCCCACGTCTTCGACCGCTTCTGGCGCTCCCCGAGCGCACGGGCACTGCCGGGCTCGGGCCTGGGCCTGTCGATCGTGGCGCGTACGGTGCAGCAGGCGGGCGGCGAGGTGTCCCTCTCCCCGGCGGAGGGCGGCGGCACGGTGGCGACGGTACGACTGCCGGGAGCGGCGGTGCCCCCACCGGAGGATCCGCCCCTTCCCTGAGGTCAGGAGTGGGTCGGCCACCCCACATCGAACGAAACTGTCGGGGCCGCCCGCTACTTCTTGACGTACGTGAGGAACGACGCCCAGGGGCCGGCGCCGAACACGAGTATCGGACCGTCGGGCTGTTTGCTGTCACGGACCGGGGCGGTGCCGGGGCAGGTGTCGGCGATCTCGAGGCAGTTGTTGGCTCCACCGTCGCTGTAGGACGACTTTCGCCACACGGCGGTGCTGAGGTCAGGGGCTCGGTTCATTCTCCGCACTCCTCTAGAAGGCGCTTGATGAACGCCGTCGACTCCACGGGAGTCAGCGCCGCGTCCCTGACGCGATCGTAGGACAAACGGAAGCGCAAGACCTTGTGCGCCTCCGTGATCAACTCGCCGAATCCGTTGCCCTCTGTCCAGGCGACTGGATCACCGGCACGCTGCCAGAACAACCAGAGATGAGCGTCCATCAGGTCGTGCACCCGGCCGCGAAGGTCAAGACCTGGATGGCGACGTTCGGCAACTCGGCCGCGTCCAAGAGGTGCGACAACTGCTCGGCCCACACCTTCGCTTCAGGAACGGTCCGCCGAAGAGCCACCTCGTCCAGGATGACACGTACGTCCGGCGCCGACTCACGGTAGAGCAGTTCTTGCCACCCCATCCGCGCAGCCACCTGTTCCTCCACGTCCTCGCTGTTGCCTGCCGTTGTCTGGGCGCCAGACAACCCTGACAACACCGCTCGGGCTCTCGCGTCTCGCCGACGATGTCGAGGCCGCCCAGCTCGCGGCCGCCGAAACCGTCCTCGCGGGCGCCGCAGCCGTCCTGCACGACCCCAAGGCCGGTGAACGCGCCGTGCGTTTCGCGTTGACCCGGGCCGTGGAGTCCCTGGGCGATGTGCTGCGAATCGCCCTGAGCCGCAGTCAGTCGCAGACGCAGACGCGCACCGACACGTGAGGACGGAAACCCCGGCAACCTTTCCGCCCCAGATCCACCCACGACGGGGCCGTCGGGCGTTCAGGAAGACTTCTCCCCGTCCGAGGACGACGACGACATGTCCTCAAGGTTCTTGCGGGCCTTGTCCGAGAGCTGCTTCTTCCCGGCCAGCACGTCGCGGTAGTACTGCGCCCCGCCGACCTTGCCCATCGGGAAGTCCTCCTCGAACTCCTCCGCCTCGTGGTAGGGATCGCCCTGCTTGGTCAGCGCACTGCGCATGGCCTTGCCGGCTCCCGGGAACCTGCGTTCCTCGGACTGGGTCATGATTCCGTAGAGCATGGTGGCGGCTCGCCGTTGCGTCGCGTCCATGCTGGCGAGGATCTCCTCGTCCAGCTCCGCGCCGCTGCGCGCGGCCTGCGCCACCAGCGGCAGGTGCTCGGCGTCGAGGGCCTTGACCAGCTCGTCGTAGGTGGTTCCGAGGCTCTCGCTCCCCGGGTGCTGGTGCTTCACGTTCGACGTGATGTAGGGGCCCGCGCCTCGCCCCTTGTTCACCGTGTAGGCACCGAAGGGGCTGTCGGCCTGCCCGAGGGTGGGCGCCGCCTGACCTCGCTTCTCCGCCCGGGCGTTGGCCCTGCGCAGCCGGCTCAGCCCGTCCATGGGCTTCTCCTCGGCCGGGCCCTCGCCGTTGTCGCCGCCCCGGGGCATGCGCTGCACCGCCACGAAGGCGGCGTTGCCGGCGCTCCCCTGGAGGGACCGGGCCGCGTCCGGGGTCATCCGCCCGGCGGCCGCGAGCCGGGCCGCCTGCGGTTCGGCCTCGTGCGGTCGGAGCGGGGGCCGGTGCGGGTGTCCGTCCCGCGCGTCCGCCTCCGACTCCTGGGACCGGCCCTGCCTACGCATCCGCATCACCCTCATCTCGGTCCGGTACGCCGCCATTGTCCGGGCGACCCGGATCCCGGACAGCGGCCGCGCGGACAGACTTTCGGGCAAGCCGGGCCGCTGGGGAGGCAGGCGCGGGCTGAGCAGCTCGCGGACAGGACCCGGCCAGAGCGACTCCCGGGCAGGGCCCCGCCAGAGCAACTCGCAGACAGGGCCCCGCCTGAGCGACTCGCGACTGGACCGGCCCCCTCAGCGAGTCACCGCCCGACCGTCAGCCCCGACCCCGACACCCGCACCCTGATGCCGTCCTCCTCCACCCGTACGTCCCGCAACCGCACGTCCCCCTGGTCCGGCTCGGGCAGTTCGAACGCCAGGGACAGCCGGTCGGCCAGGACCGGGCGGGTCAGGTCCGACAGGGAGTCGAGCAGGTTGGGGTCCAGGCCCAGACGGCGCATGACCTCGGGGTTGTCCAGGGCCAGGTCGATGAGGTTGAGGCCGGCGGCCTGGCGGGCGAAGCGCGGGGAGCCGGTCAGCTCGGCGAGTTTGCCGTCGTCGGCCAGTGCCTCGCGCACGGTCGCCTCGGGCACGCCCATCCGCTGCACGATGGCCGGGACCGACAGCAGCGCCTTGGCCTTGCGGGTCTCCCGGGCGAGGTCGGCGGTGCCCTTGGGCGTCAGGTGCAGGCCCTCCGAGGCACGGGTGCCGGGCCGGTAGGTGGCCAGGTCGCCGATGTCCAGGCGCATCTTGCCGATCTCGGTGGCGATGCCCCGCTCGCCCTGCCGCTGGATCCGGGCCTCGGCGCGCACCCGCAGGTTGTGCCCGGCGACCGGCAGGGTGCCGTGCGCCCGGACCCGGTCGCGGCCCTCGCCGGTGAACCTCACCTGGGAGGCGCCGAGTTCGCGGTTGAGATCGGCGAAGCTGAGCTGGACGTCCCCGTCGAAGCGGGGGACGTCGGCGCCGCGCACCGAGGTGAGGCCGTCGGCGTTCAGCGTCACGTCGTGGGCCGTGGCCGACACCTTGGCCAGGGAGACCCGGTCTGCGGCGACGTCCGGGACGGTCACCTTCACCGAGTCCAGCCGCTTGTCGGCGAGTTGGGTGAGGAAGGGGAAGCCGCCGATCTCCACCTCGGGCGCCGCGGCCAGGTCGAGGCGGTCCTTGAGGGTGTCGGCGGCCCGGTGCTCGGCGTAGAGCACGGCCCAGCGGTCGCCGAGGGCGGTGAACGAGGCGAGGACGGCCAGGCCGACCACCGCCTTCACCGCGAGCGGCAAGCCAGCGAAACGATTCTTCCTACGCCGCTTGCCGCCGCGGCGGTGGTCCGGCGGGGCCCAGGCGTCCTCGGCGCCCGCGTCGCGTTCCTCCGTGAGGAACTCCTCCAGAGAGGTCTCCTCCAGAGGCCCGTCATCGAGGGCGGCGAGCTCCTCGTACGGGTTCGGTCGGGGATGCGCATCTAGGTGGTGGGGGGTACGCATCGATCCATCCGATCACGCGTACCTCCCCCACCCGCAACCTGAACCCCGGGTATGCGACTTACTTCACGATCGTGATGCGGTCCGCCTTCGGCGGCGCGATCGGGTTCGACGCCGAGGAGTTGGCCGTCAGGTACTGCTCCAGAGCCGTCAGGTCGTCGCTGCCGACCACGTCGTTCGTGCCCTGGCCGAGGGTCGGGAAGCCGTCGCCGCCGCCCGCGAGGAAGCTGTTCGTCGCGACGCGGTAGGTGGCCGCCGGGTCGATGGCCGCACCGTTCAGCCTGATGCTGTCCGTGACCACCCGGTCGGCGCCGGACTTGGTGAGGTCCAGCGTGTAGGTCAGGCCCGACGAGACCTGGAGGACCTTCGGGGCCGCCGCGTTCGGGCCGGACACCTGCTCCTTGAGCGCCTGGATGACCTGCGCGCCCGTGAAGTCCTGGAGGTTCACGGTGTTCGCGAACGGCTGGACCGTGAAGCCCTCGGCGTAGGTGACGACACCGTCGCCCTCACCGGCCTTGGCCGCGTAGGTCAGCGGGGCGCGGATACCGCCCGGGTTCATCAGCGCCAGGTCGGTCTCCGGGTCGAGCTGCTTGCCGTGGGCGAGCTGCGCGTCGGCGATGAGGTCGCCGAGCGGGGACTCGGTGCCGGTGTTGCCGATGTCGCCGGAGATGTAGCCGATCGGCTTGTTGCCGATGGGCGCGGCCAGGGCGTTCCACTTGCTGATCAGCTCGGTCATGTCGGGCGCCTTGGGGACGTCCCGGGTGACCACGCGGTTCGCCGACTTCACGGCCGTACGGGCGATGTCGCCGGTCTTCCGGTCGTAGGTCAGCGTGGTGTCGGTGTAGAGGCGGCCGAAGGACGCGGCCGAGGTGACCATGCGGGGCTTGCCCGCCGGGTCGGCGATGCTGCACACGTACGCGTTGTGGGTGTGGCCGGTGACCAGCGCGTCCACCTGCGGCGTGACGTTCTTGGCGATGTCGACGATCGGGCCGGAGATGCCGTCGCCCGCGCCCGGGGAGTCACAGTCGTAGTTGTACGACGTCGACGCGGGGAAGCCGCCCTCGTGGATGAGCGCGACGATCGACTTCACGCCCTGCTTCTGGAGCACCTTGGCGTACTTGTTGATCGTCTCGGTCTCGTCCTTGAAGGACAGGCCCTTGACGCCCTCGGCGGAGACGATGTCCGGGGTGCCCTCCAGGGTCACTCCGATGAAGCCGACCTTGACGCCGTTCTTCTTCCACACCCAGTAGGGCTTGAGGATCGGCTTCTTGGTCTTCTCGTCGAGGACGTTTGCGGCCAGGTAGGGGAAGTCGGCGCCCTCGAACTTCTCGTCCGCGTAGCAGCCGTCCTTCGGGTGGCAGCCGCCGTTCTGCAGGCGGCCCAGCTCCTTGGCGCCCTCGTCGAACTCGTGGTTGCCGACGGAGGTGACGTCGAGGTCGAGCTTGTTCAGCGCCTCGATGGTCGGCTCGTCGTGGAACAGCCCGGAGATCAGCGGGGAGGCGCCGACCATGTCACCGCCGGCCGCCGTGATGGAGTACTTCTCGCCCTTGCGGGCCTGCCGCAGATGCGTGGCGAGGTACTCGACACCACCGGCGTCGATGGTCTTCGTCGTGCCGTCGTGCTGGTGTTCGGTGACCCGGCCGGACGAGCCCGTCGGCGGCTCCAGGTTGCCGTGCAGGTCGTTGAACGACAGCAGCTGCACGTCCTGGTAGCGGCCGTACCCGCCCTTGCGGTGCTCCTCGCCGGCACTGGCCGAACCCGGCAGCGCGGCGGCGGCCAGCGCGCCGACGGTGACGACACCGGCGGTGAGAGCGACGAAACGGTTCGTACGACGTCTGCTGCGCTCCTGGTGCGCCGACGCCGATGAAGTGGCTGGCATACGCCCCCCTGTGGGTCTGCTGTCGGTTGTGCTCGGACGGTGTTGCCGTCCGGCGCAGCCTAGAGTCAACGCGCGTAGCGCGACAGGTGTTTCGTGGTTACATCTGGGTTGCTTCTTTGCCGCCGATTTGCCGGTGGCGCCCCGTACCCTCGTACGCATGACCAGCGACGACACCGTACGACCGGGACGCCCCCGCTCGATCGAGACCCTGGCCGCGCTCTCCGCGGAGCAGACCGAGGCCGTGCTCGGACTGCTCGACGAGGCGGCCGGGACCGACGGGCAGCAGGCGGTGTCCGAACAGGGCCGGTTGCAGTTGCGCGGCGGGGAGCGGGAGGGCGTGTCCCATCTGCTGCTCACCGCCGGCGGGGAACTTGTCGGTTATGCCCAGCTGGAGGACACGGACCTGGTGGAGCCGCCGGCCGCCGAGCTGGTCGTGCACCCCGGGCACCGCGGGCAGGGGCACGGGCGGGCGCTCGGCTCGGCCCTGCTGGCGGCCTCCGGCAAGCGGCTGCGGGTGTGGGCGCACGGCGGGCATTCCGCCGCCCGGCATCTCGCGCAGGTCCTCGGCCTGACCCTCTTCCGTGAACTGCGCCAGATGCGGCGGCCGTTGGCCGACTTCGACGCACCCGAGCCGGTGCTCCCCGAGGGCGTCACGGTCCGCACCTTCGTCCCCGGCAAGGACGACGCGGCCTGGCTCGCGGTGAACGCCGCCGCCTTCGCCCACCACCCCGAGCAGGGCTCCCTCACCCAGCGCGACCTCGACGACCGCAAGGCCGAGCCGTGGTTCGACCCCGAGGGCTTCTTCCTCGCCTTCCGCGGCGACGAACTCGTGGGCTTCCACTGGACCAAGGTGCACGCCGAGGAGGGCCTGGGCGAGGTCTACGTCCTCGGTGTCGGCCCCGGCGCGCAGGGCGGCGGCCTCGGCAAGTCCCTGACCACGATCGGGCTGCGGCACCTGGCGGAGCGGGGTCTGCCGACGGCGATGCTGTACGTCGACGCCGACAACAAGGCGGCGGTGTCGGTGTACGAGCGGCTGGGGTTCACCACGCACGAGGTGGACCTGATGTACCGGACGGAGACGTGAGTTCTCCCACGGTGCCGGGCCTGTGTGTCCGCCCGGCCGCCGCATCCGACCTCGCCGCCCTGGTCCGCCTCCGCGACGACGCCGCCCGCTGGATGCTGGCCCGGGGCATCACCGGGCAGTGGCGGCCGGGGGAGCTGGACGAGGAGCACTTCCGCCGGGTCATGGCGCACGGCGAGGTCTGGCTGGCGGAGACCGGGGGGCGCCTGGCCGGTGCCTGGGAGCTGTGGTGGGAGGACGAGGACGCCTGGGGCCCGCAGCCGCCGGTGGCCGGGTACGTGCACCGGCTGATGGTGGACCGGGCCGCCGCCGCGCCGGGGACGGGGCGGGTGCTGCTGGCGGCCGCGGAGCGCCGCGTGGCCGAGGCGGGGCGGGCCTGGATGCGGCTGGACTGCCTGGCGGGCAACGTGCAGCTCAACGCCTATTACGTGGAAGCGGGTTACCGGGTCGTGGGCCGCAAGGAGGGCAAGCCGCAGCCGGGTGGGCCGCCCAAGTCCTTCACGCTGCTGGAGAAGCGGGTCGGGTAGGGCCCTTCTGCCCTTCGAGGGGCTGCCTTTCGAGGGGCTGCCTTTCGGGGACTCGTCGCGGGGGTTCCGCCCAGGACGGCCGCCAGAGCTCGCCCTCCGGCGGTCGCGGCCGGGTGGCCACCAGGTAGTCGTGGAGTGCCGTGAGGCCGGGGTGCGGGTCGTCCGCGCGCCGGAGCAGCGAGTGCGGGTAGACCGGGACCGGGTCCACGAGCGGGACGAGCCGCAGGTCGTGGGCGACCGGCCAGACGTGCGGGGTCCGTTCGCTGAGGAAGGTCGCCACGGTCGGGGAGTCCGCGATCGTGTCCAGGAGCGCTTCGAGGCCGAAGTTCGGCCCGATGGTGTCGATGACCGGCCCGAAGGCCGCGGCGAGTTCCTCGTAGTAGGCGTGCCATTCGGTTCCGGGCACGTTGCCCGGCATCCAGATGCGGTGTCCGGCGAGCTGTGCGGTCGTCACCGAGCGGGCCCGGGCGAACGGGTGGCCCGGGCCGACGCAGAGCTGGAGCGGCTCGTCGAGGACCGGGGTGGCCGTGATGCCGTCGGGGAGCCGCTGCCCGGGCATGGTGACGGCACGGAAGGTGGCGTCGACGGCCCCGTCCCGCAGGGCCGTCACGGCGGTCTCCACGTCGAACAGCGTGACGACGTCCAGCGCGATCCCCGGGTGCGCCCGGTGGAAGTGCTGCACCAAGCCGCCGGTGGCGGCCCGGCGCCCGACGACGTCGACGCGCAGCGCCCGGTCCCCGGGCCGCACGGCGGCCGTCGCCCGGTCCTCGGCCCGGAGCAGGACCCGGGCGTGCGGCAGCAGGGCCTGTCCGTCGATGGTGAGTTCAGCGCCCCTCGGCGTGCGGACCAGCAGCCGCACGCCGAGGTCCTTCTCCAGCGCGGCGATCCGCTTGGACACGGCCTGCTGGGTGAGAGCCAGGTCCACGGCGGCCTTCTGGAACTGCCCGGAGTCGGCGATCGCGACGAAGGCGCGTACGGCTTTGAGGTCCACGAGGGGCAGCCTAGCCACACACCATGTGGTTGTCGGGCGGCCCGGAAATGTCCGGCTCTTCAGGCAGAGCGCGATCCGGTGCACAACCACGGGATGTGCACCGGACCCCGCTAGAGGCGGACCCGCCGCCGCAGCGGCTCCACCGCGCACACCGCGCCCAGGACCACGGCCCCGGCCAGCACCACGCCCCACCGGTCGTGGGACGCGGCCCACCGCGCGTCCTGAACGGCCACGAACAGCGCCCAGCGCCCGGGCCAGAACAGCATCGCCAGGACGGCCGTGGTCAGCAGGCCGACCGCGACCGGCAGTCCGGGCCGGGCGACCTCGCTGAAGCGCACGGCGGCCGCCGCGCCGGTCACCGCCAGGACGCAGGCGGCCCCGGCTTCGAGGGTGAGGTCGCCGACCGGGGGCCGTACGTCCGGCGGCACGAGCAGCAGGGCCACCGTCCACCAGGCCGCCGCGGCCGGGGCGGCCAGGGCGACGCGCAGGGCGGTCCGGACCGGGCGCGGGATCGGCACGGCGGCGGTGGTGTGCCGGGCCGGATCGTCCAGGAGGAACGCCAGACCCACCGCGAAGGCGAGGATCGCGGCCCGCAGCAGATACAGGGAGAGCCGTTCCGCGTTCTCGCCGGTCCGGGTCAGCGCGGCGAGCAGCAGTCCGGCCGCCCCGGCCGCGCCGACCGCTCCCCACGGCAGTGTCCGGTGGACGGGGAGCACCAGGTGCCGGGTCAGGAGCACTTGTCCTCCCCGTCGGGCTCGGGCAGGTCCAGCAGCTCGGCGGCCCGGGCGGCGGTGATCTTCGGCGCGGTCAGTTCGCGCCAGCGGTCCTTGACCCGTGCGGCGGCCTCGCCCCGGGGCAGGTCGAGCAGGGCGCGCAGCACCTCGGTCTGGGCCACGGTCATGGACAGCCCGTCCGTGGGCTGCAGCACCATGGCGGAGCCGGTGATGCTGTCGTCGAGCCGGACGCGGCGCAGCGCGTCGAGCGGGTCCGGCTCCCAGCCCACGGCCAGCCACATGAGGGGGACGATGCGGGCGTCGCAGATCGAGGTCGCCGCCTTCTCGTCGCCCGCGATCAGCACACCGGCCACGGCGGCGGAGAACTCGGGGACGCGGTTGCCGCCCCACTGGGTGCCCACCGTCACCTCGTGCGGACGCTCCAGCGGCGTCAGCGCGCCGTCGCCGGAGAGGCCGTAGCGCGCCTCGACCCGCTGCCGTACGACGACCTTCTGCTCGTGGGCGGCGCCCCCGGCCAGGGAGCGGACCCGGTCCACCACCGTGGCCCAGTCGGCGACCCAGGGCCCCCACTCGGGGAACGCGCAGTAGGTGGAGCCGTCCCGGCGGACGCAGGACTGCGTCTGCTCGGGGTGCACGGTGGCGCGTTCGCGTGCCGTGACCAGCTGGGGGGAGTCGCCGCCCGACTGGGCCACCGCGCCGACCAGCGTCATGGCGAGCGCTGCGGCGGTACCGGCCAGGACGGCCGGCTTGCGGCCACCGGCGACCAGGATCGCCACCAGGCCCAGGAGCAGGGCCAGTCCGGCGAGGTACAGGGCGTGCCAGCCGGCGGGCCGGCCCATCAGGTCGGAGGGCAGCGTGTTGCTCGTGAACTCGCCGACGGCCGGCAGCAGCCAGCGGCTCGCGTCGTCGCTCGTGCCCCAGAAGGCGAACAGGAAGAGCCCGAACACGACCAGCAGCGGGGCTGCGAGGACCGACCTCACCAGCCCGGCCATGAGCAGCCCGGCCAGTCCGAACAGCAGCACCGTCAGCGGCCCGACGAGCAGTTCGCCCACCGACCCCTGCCCGATCGCCCCGGGCCGCAGCGCCTCCCGGCCGAACTGCCCGGCCACGCACACGGCGGTGACCAGGGCCGCGGCCACGACCGACAGGGCGTGGGCGACCGTGCGGCACCACTGCGGAAGCAGCAGCACCGCGAAGTGCCGCTCCGTGCCATGCCGTCGGGAGCGCAGGGCGGCCTGGTTGACGGACACCAGGACCGCGAGGCCGACCAGCATCGGGGCGTCCTGGGTGGCGCGGTCCGCGTCCTGGAGGGCCGGGAAGTCGCCCCAGGCCTTGTCGGCGCGCCACACGGTCCAGCCGACGTACACGGCGAAGGCGAGCAGCACCGGAATCCGGGTCAGCAGCCGACGGGACTCGAACACGGCCAGGGCGAGCACGGCCTGGAAGGACCCGCCGGGCTCGTTCCGTGTCCCGGGAGCGAGCGGCTTCTCCACGACCGTGGTCATGCCGCCACCTCCGCTCCGGCGTCGTCGAGCGTGAGCAGGTAGCCGTCCTCCAGGGTGGGTTCGAGCAGTTCGGCGCCGGAGGGCGGGTCCCCCACGTTGCGGAAGGAGCCGGTGCCGGTGCGCCAGCCCGCCTTCGCGCCCGGGTCCCGCTCGGTGCTGGTCCACACACGCCCGGCGGCCCGCGCCGTCAGCTCGGCGGGAGTGCCCTCGAAGCGCACCCGGCCCCCGGCCATGACGATCACGCGGTGGCAGAGCATCGCCACGTCCTCCGTCTGGTGGGTGGACAGCAGCACCGTCCGCCCCTCCCCCGCTCGGGCGATCAACTCCCGGAAGCGCATGCGCTGTTCGGGGTCCAGTCCCACGGTCGGCTCGTCGAGGACCAGGAACCCGGGCTCGCCGACCAGGGCGGCCCCCAGGGCGACGCGCTGCCGCATCCCGCCGGACAGCTTGCGGATCCGCTTGCCCCGCACGTCGGCCAGGCCGACCTCGTCGAGCACCCGCCGCACCTCCCGGTGCCGGGTGCCCCGGTCGGTCATCTCCTTCAGGATCGCCACGTAGTCGACGAACTCGAAGGCGGTGAAGTCCGGGTGGAAGCCCGGCGTCTGCGGCAGGTAGCCGAGCCGGCGCCGCACCTCCTGCCGGCCGCAGGCGGTGCCCGGGTCGTGCCCGAGGACGGTGAAGTCCCCCCGGTCGGCGGGCAGGGCCGTGGCGAGCACCCGCAGCAGCGTGGTCTTGCCCGCGCCGTTGGGGCCGAGCAGCCCGGTGACGCCGGTGGTCAGCCGCAGCGACACCTCGTCGAGGGCCCGGGTGCCGCCGTAGCGGAGGCTCAGCCCGGAGGCGGACACGGTCGGGGTCATACGGCACGTCCCTGGAAGAGGTCGAATCGGTCACGGAGCAGGAACAGCAGCCCGGCGGCGAGCGCGGCGACCACCGCCGCCACGCCCTGCCCGGCCGGGGTGAAAGGCGCGAGCGGCACGTCGGCGCCCGTCCGCAGCGCGTCGGCGGTCAGCAGCAGCCCGACCCACGCCCCGCCGACCAGGGACGGTGCGAGCACCGGCCCCAGCCGGGGCGTCAGCGCGAGTCCGGTCGCGGTGAGCGCCAGCGCGGGCAGCAGCCAGGCCAGGCCGCGCAGGCCGTAGGCGGGCAGGGCGAGGGTCGCCAGCCCGTTCAGCCCCAGCGCCACACCCAGCACGGCCACCGTCCGGATCATCAGCAGCCGGAACCCGTGCATCGGCGCGACGACGGCCATCTCGTACGTCGGGTCCAGCGCGGGTCCGTACGACAACGCCACCCCCGCCAGCGGCAGCAGCGGCGCGAGGGCCAGGAACAGCGTGGGGAACTCCCCGCCGCGCACGCTGTGCCCGGCCCCTACGCTCAGGAGCAGCACGAGAACGACGGCCCCGAGCCAGGAACCCCGCAGCACAGGCGTCGCAGCCAGCAGCCGCGCGGTGTGCCCGGCCACCCCGATCCGCACCAGCAGCCGCTCCAGGAGCCCCGTCCGGGGTGCGTCCAGCTCGGCGTCGAGCCGGTCCCACCCGGCGTCGAGGACGACCGGGTCGCTGACCTCGGCCAGTGCCCCGCGGCAGCGGGCGCAGGAGGTCAGATGCGCGTCGGCGGACCAGAGCAGCGGGGCCGCCAACTCCCCTCGCGCGTAGGCGCGCAGATCCTCCTCGGACACGTGCCAGCTCATGCCAACGCCTCCCGCAACTGCTTGCGGGCCCGCATGGCCCGCGTCTTGACCGTCCCCGGCGGAATCCCGAGCAGCACGGCCGCCTCACGGGTCGTCAGCCCGTCGATGACGGTCGCCTGCAGCACCGCCCGCAGCTCCGGCGACAGCCGGACCAGGGCCCCGGCGAGGTCTCCGTGCTCCACCCCCGCGAGCACGCGTTCCTCCGCCGACACCTCGTCCCGGTGCCGCAACCGCGCCAGGGCCTGCCGCAGCCGCCCGCGCGCCCCGTCGCCCCGCAGCGCGTCCACCAGCCGCCGCGAACCGATGCGCCACAGCCACCCGGCCGCGTCGCCGTCCTCCCGGTAGCGGGCCTTGCCCCGCCACACCGCGAGGAACGTCTCCTGCACGACGTCGTCGACGACCCCGAGGTCGGCGCACCGCCCGCGCAACCGGGCCCGGAGCCAAGGCGCGTAGCGCCGGTACAGCTCCTCGAAGGCGCGCCGGTCGGCGTCCGCGGCGATGGCCCGCAGCAGCTCCCCGTCGCTTCTCGTATCGCTCACGTCTCCTCATCGGACGGCCCGGGTCGAACGGTTCACGAAAGCACGGTTGACTTTCGCCCCCCCTTCCACCACCCTTTCACTACTCAATTAGTGAAAGGGTGGTTCAGGCAGTGGTCGAGTACCGCATCGACCGGCGCAGCGGTGTGGCCACCTACGTCCAGATCGTCCAGCAGACCAAACAGGCCCTGCGCCTGGGCCTGCTGGAGCCGGGCGACCGGCTCCCCACCGCCCGCGAGGTCGTGGAGGCCACCGCCATCAACCCGAACACGGTCCTCAAGGCTTACCGGGAGCTGGAGCGCGAGGGCCTGGTCGAGGCCCGCCGGGGACTGGGCACGTTCGTCCGCAAGTCCCTGAGCACCGCCCCGGCCGACTCCCCGCTCCGCGCGGAACTTCACGCCTGGGCGGTCCGGGCCCGCGAGGCCGGTCTGGAGCGCGAGGACGTGGCCGCTCTCTTCACCTCCGTACTCGACACGCACTTCGCAGAATCCAAGGGGGACGCATGACCGACACCGCCATCGAGGCGGCGGGGCTGGGCAGGAGGTTCCGGCGGCGCCGCGGACCGGCCCTGGACGGCTGCGCCTTCCGGCTCCCCGCGGGCAGCGTCTGCGCCGTCACCGGCCCGAACGGCGCCGGCAAGTCCACCCTGCTCGCCCTCGCGGCCGGACTGCTCCGCCCCACCGAGGGCACGATCACCGTGCTCGGCACCACCCCGGCCGCGGCCCGCGAACGGCTCGCCCACGTCGCCCAGAACAAGCCGCTGCACCCCCACCTCACCGTCGCCGACACCCTGCGACTGGGCCGCGACCTCAACCCCCGCCGCTGGGACGCCCGGGCCGCCGAGCGGATCGTCGCCGAGGGCGACCTCGACCCGGGCACGAAGATCCGCGCGCTCTCCGGCGGCCAGCGCACCCGCGTCGCGCTCGCCCTCGCCCTCGGCAAGCGCCCCGAACTGCTGCTCCTGGACGAGCCGATGGCCGACCTCGACCCACTCGCCCGGCACCAGCTGACGGCCACGCTGATGGCCGACGCCGCCGACCGCGGCACCACGGTTGTCATGTCCTCGCATGTCGTGGCGGAGCTGGAGGGCTCCTGCGACCACCTGCTGCTGCTCGGCTCGGGCCGCGTCCGGCTCGCCGGGCCGCTGGACGACCTGCTCGCCGCGCACACCCTGGTCACGGGCCGGGCGGGCGACGCCCTGGACCCGCACACCGTGGTCGAGTCCCGCACCACCGGCCGCCAACTGACCGCCCTGGTCCGGCCCTCGGGCCCCCTCGGCGACGCACTCCAGGGCGACCGGCCTTCCCTGGAGGAGGTCGTCCTGGCCCACTTGCGCTCGCCGGACGCCCCACCGCTGCGGCTCGATGCGCAGGGGGTCGCCGTATGACCGCCGTGACGGGCCGGGCACCCGTCGCCGCCCTCCGGTCCCGGGGGCCGCGCGGCCTGTTCCTCGCCATGATGCGGGTGCACCGCTCGGCGCTGCTGTTCTGGATCGGGCTGGTGGCGCTGGGCTGCGTGGCACTGCTCTGGGCACTCGGCCCGGGCGCGGATGCCGCGTGGGCCGAGCACCGGGCCATGGGCTGCCACAGCGGCATTCCGAACCTGGGCTGTGATCTGCCCGGGCCCGCGATGCTCCGGTACGAGACGGTCGCCACGCTCGCCAACGGTCTCCTCGCCCTGCTGCCGGTCCTCACCGCGGCCTGGGCGGGCGGTGCGCTCATCGGACGCGAACTGGAGGACGGCACCGCCCAGCTGGCCTGGACCCAGTCGGTCACCCCGGCCCGCTGGCTCGCCGCCAAGCTGGCCGTCCCGGCACTGCTGCTGGTGCCGGGCACCCTCGCGGTAACCCTGCTGCACCGCGCTCTGTGGTCCTCGCACAGCGATCTGGCCCGCGCCATGGGCTGGCGCGAATGGCACGACGACAGCATCTTCGAGGCCAACGGCACCCTCGCCACCGTCCACCCCCTGACCGCCCTGGCCCTCGGCGTTCTGGCGGGCGTGCTCCTGCGCCGCGCGCTGCCCGCCCTCGGCGTCGCCGTCCTGGCCGTGTCGTTCATGATCTGGGAACTCGACAAGCTGCGCCCGCACCTGTGGCCCACCCCGCCCGGGACGCCCTCTCTCATGCACAAGCACCCGTCGTCCCACTTCTGGCCCCTCCAGCTCGTCGAGACCGGCATCGTGCTGGCCGTCGCCGCCCTGGCGACCGCGACCGCGTTCCTCGTCCTGCGCCGCCGCACAGGAGCCGCCGTATGACCGCCCTCACCACGGCCGCCACCCCTGCGGCCCGGTCGGGCGGCCTGCTCCGGGCCGTCGGCAGGACGCACCGCGCCGCCCTCGTCCTGTCCCTGCTGGCCCTGGCAGTCGCCGCGGTCGCGCTGGTCTGGCTGCACTCCCTCGGCGACGAGGCCCGGGCGGGCGTGAGCGCCTGCGCCACACCCCCCACCGACGGGCTCCCCTCCTGCGCGGCGGTCGACGCGATCACCGCCGACGGGACCTACCGGGACGGCATGTCCGCACTCGCGACCGCCCTGTCCTGGCTGATGTTCCCCGTGGCCGCCTGGGCGGGCGGCGCCCTGATCGGCCGCGAGCTGGAGAACGGCACCGCCCAGCTGGCCTGGACCCAGTCGGTCACCCCGGTCCGCTGGCTGGCCGTGAGACTGGCCGCCCCGGCCGCCCTGCTCACCGCCGGCACCGGCGGGCTCCTCCTGCTGAACGACTGGGCCCGCGGGGACGGCAACCCCAACCTGGTCGGCGACTGGTACTACCCGGA
Source organism: Streptomyces sp. WAC04114 (assembly GCF_019733245.1). Classification (NCBI taxonomy): domain Bacteria; kingdom Bacillati; phylum Actinomycetota; class Actinomycetes; order Kitasatosporales; family Streptomycetaceae; genus Streptomyces; species Streptomyces sp. WAC04114. The sequence continues at coordinate 695 of NZ_JAIGQA010000166.1, read as the reverse complement.
CGTGTTCGTCTCGACGGGCCCGGTGGCCGTGGCATACGCCCTGGCCGGTCTGGCCCTCGGCGCGCTGGCCGGACTCGTGTGGCGCCGCGCCCTGCCCGCCACGGGCGTGGCCCTCGCCGCCTCCCTGCTCCTTCACGGCGTCCTGGAGCGCTACCGGGAGAACCTCTGGCCGGCCGTCACCCGCACCGAGGCCGGCAGCTTCGAACTGCCCCGTTCGGCACTCCAGGTCGCCTGGGCCGACTCTCCCGTGAACGGCGTCCCGCTCACCCGCGCGACCTTCCACCCCGCGTCACACTTCTGGCCGCTCCAGTACGTGGAAACCGGCCTCCTGCTGGCCGTGGCCGCAACCGCGACGGCCGCCGCCTTCCTCCTCCTGGCCCGCCGCCTCCCCTGAACCCGGGTCCGCGCGTCCTTCCACGGGGGGATGGACGCGCGGCCCGCCCTTTGGGGACACTCCGGGGCGACGGCCCTTCCGGGGACACCCCGGGCGTACGGTCCGTACCTCTCACGCGCAGACCGCCGTGTCGCCGAGCGCCGTCCACAGCCTGTGGGCAACCGCCCCGGCCCTCCCCCCGTTATGTTCTTCGCGGTCCTGCAAGAGGGCCGCTGGCCTCCGGGCCCGGCATGACTGTTCCCCCCTGTCGAACCGATGACCTGGGGGGTGGTGTCACCGGGCCCGAGAGGCGCCGTTGGAG
>NZ_JAIGQA010000165.1:0-18013 GCF_019733245.1 Streptomyces sp. WAC04114 | reverse complement strand
GCCCCCGGGCGCCCGTGCCTACCCCCTGCGCACCACACGCGGCGAGTTCGCCGTCGTCGACTCGGCGGCGGCGCCGGAGGCGGGTGCGCAGGCGCGGGGTGTCGTCCTGATGCTGCCCGGATTCACCGGCAGCAAGGAGGACTTCAGACTGCTCCACGAGCCGCTCGCACAGCGCGGGTACCGGGTCGTCGCCGTGGACGGGCGCGGCCAGCACGAGTCGGGCGGCCCCCTGGACGACGAGTCCGCCTACGCCCAGCGGGAGCTCGCGCGGGACGTGCTCGCGCAGGCCCAGGCGCTGGGCGGGCCCGTGCACCTCGTGGGGCATTCACTCGGCGGGCAGATCGCCCGCGCGGCCGTGCTGCTCGACCACTCCCCGTTCGTCTCGTTCACCCTGGTCTCGTCCGGCCCGGCGGAGATCTCCGTCTCCCAGCAGCAGCGGGTGAAGCTGCTGCGGGACGCGCTCGCCGTGCTGTCGATGGCGGAGGTGTGGGAGGCCATCCAGGCCATGGGACCGCCGGAGGAGGTCGGCGGGCCCGCCCGCGGCCTCGGCGACCAGGACCAGCTGCGCCGCCGCTGGCTGGGCCACAGCCCCGCCCAGCTCCTGGCGACCGGACGTCAGTTGTGCACCGAGCCGGACCGCGTGGCCGAACTCGCCGCGATCCCACTGCCGTTCCACGTCCTGTCGGGCGCGCACGACGACACCTGGCCGGTGGCGATCCTGGACGACATGGCCCTGCGGCTGGGCGCACACCGCACGGTCATCACCGGAGCCGAGCACTCCCCCAACGCCGACCAGCCGCTCCCGACGGCCCACGCCCTCGCCGACTTCTGGGACGGCCTGGGCCGGATGTAGTCACCTGGCCGACGATGTCAGACCGGTCCCGACGGCTCCGGACCGCTCCCCGCCTAGTACTGCGTCTAGTACTGCGTCCGCAGATGCTCCCAGAAGCCGTCGCGCAGCGCCCGTCTGAGATCCGCCTGGCCGCGCAGCGAGTACTGCAGGAGGCCCTCCGCCTCCACGAGCAGGTCCTGGTCCACGGATCCGGGCAGGTAGGGATGCCCGGGCAGCAGCTCCACCAGCGTGTCCCTGCCGCGTGCCGCCAGCCATTTCGCGGCGATCTGCGCGCCCACGAACCGCACGTCCTCGCGCGTGGGCCGGTTCGCGGTCGTCTCGTAGCCGGGGGAGGTGCGGCGCGAGACGTACGGCTTGAAGAAGTCGAGGTCGAAGGTGCGCTGACTGTCGACCTCCCACAGCAGGGGCTCGGCCTGGTTGCGGCCCTCCGGCGCCTCGATGCCCCAGAGGTGGACCCGGGCGCCGTACCCCTGGGCCGCCTCCACCGCCGAGACCAGGTCCTCGTCGCCGCCGAGCAGGGCCGCGTCGCTGATGGCGCGGTGCCGGGCGAGGGACTCCAGGTCGGAGCGGATGAGTGAGTCGACGCCCTTCTGCTGGTTGTTGGCGTTGAGGTTGCCGAGGCGCACCTTGACGTCCGGCAGTTCCGCGATGGTCTGCTGCTCGGCCGTGTGGATGCGGCGCCGGGCACCGTCGTACCAGTAGACGCGCAGCAGCCGGCTGTCCGCGAAGATCGTGCGGGCCCTGTCGATGAACGCGTCGATCAGGCCCTCGGCGTCCAGGTCGAAGGCGCGGCGGTCCTCGGTGCCGGCGACGAGGCGTCCCGCGGCCGCGTACAGATACCCGGCATCGACGAAGATCGCGTGGGTCGAGGGCGTCTTCGCCACCTCGGCGAGCATGCGCTGGAGCAGCTCGTTGGTGCGGTCGATGCGGGTGTGGAGGGCCGCGAGGTCGTCGTTCATCAGGCCCATTGTCCCGGCGGTCACGCTGCGAACACAACTGGTCCCGGTCGGTCCCGTAACGACACTCTTACGAGTCAGTAATTAGCCGTTCGAAAAATTTCCTTAGCGTAGGGAATGTTTGACCCCGCCGTCCCTGTTGACCCATACGGAACACCAGGCACGGACCTGGTGGGCCGCACACCCAAGTAGTTCTCCTCAGGAGGATGACCAGACGAAGGGAGAAGCCCTTGCGCTTCGAAATCATGCGACTCGACGACGTCGACGGCACACCTGTGGACTCGACCGTTGTGGACGCCGCCTCCGTCAACCGAATCGTTCAGCAGGCGGCCGCCATAGGGCAGCGCCTCTGGATCCGCCCGGCCGAGACCACCGCCTCATAACGCGCGCAGCTCTCCCACACTTCGCAGCCCCCGCCCGGCATCGGCCGTGCGGGGGCTCCGCTGTTGCGGACGTCCCTGGTCGGGGGCGTACTGGCTGAGGGGGCAGCGAACCAGAACAGGACGGTGGAGCATGCCGGTGACGGACCGGTCGCACAAGGAACTGCACCAACAGGCCGCCGACGAGGCCGCGCGGCGCTATCAGGACTCGGCCGCGGAACGCGAGCGGGTCGAGGGCCGGATGGCTGCCGGCGTACGGTTCCCGGACTCCCCGGACGCGCTGGCGGTGCGCGCGGACCGGATCCTCGACCGGGGCGGCCTGTCGCCCTCGGCGGTGGTGGCGGACATCCACCGCGAGGCCATGGACCTGCCAAACGCCAACGAGCGGATCATCGACCTGTCCAACGAGCTCCAGGCCTGGAGCTTCCTGCCGCGGGGGGTCAGGGCCGGGGCCACGGTCGCCCGGATCACCCTGCGGCGCGACGGCCGGGAGCTGCCGCACGGCACCGGCTTCCTGGTCTCGCCGCGGCTGCTGATGACCAACCACCACGTCCTGCCAGACGAGGCCTTCGCCCGCACCTGCTTCGCCGAGTTCAACGCACAGGTCACGGCCGACAACCTGCCCGACACCGTCGTCCGGATGGAGCTCGACCCCGGGACGTTCTTCGCCGCGGACCGGCGGCTCGACTTCGCCCTGGTGGCGGTGAAGCCCGCCCAGGACGGCCCCGCCCCGGGTGAGACCTTCGGCTGGAACCGGCTGAGCGTGCAGATGGGCAAGCTGGTGCTCGGTGAGAAGGTGAACATCATCGGCCACCCCTCGGGGCGGCTGAAGGAGATCGCGCTGCGGGACAACGCGGTGCTGGTCCGCCTGGACGACTTCGTCCACTACACGACCGACACCGAACCGGGGAACTCCGGCTCCCCCGTCTTCAACGACCAGTGGGAGGTCGTGGCGCTGCACCACAGCGGCGTGCCGAAGAAGGACGACCAGGGCCGCGTCCTGCGCAAGGACGGCCGGGCCTGGCAGCAGGGCGACGGCGACGACGCCATCGAGTGGGTCGCCAACGAGGGCGTCCGGATCAGCTCGATCCTGAAGCACCTGGCCGGGCTGGACCTCGACCCGGCTCGGCGTGCCCTGCTGGCCGAGATGGGCCCGGACACCGGCCTGGACCAGGCCATGAGCGCCGCACAGGCCGCCCCCGCGGCCCAGCCCGAGCGAACGAACGCGGCACCGGGCGCGGTCCCGGGCGTCACCACCCCGCCGGTCCCCGGAGTGCCGGTGACGGTCCCCATCACCGAGAGCGAGACCGGGACCCAGCGGCCCAGGGTCGGGCTCCGGGCCCGCAGCACCGCCTTCGGCGGCCGTCAGCACCTGGTCTTCCTGCACGGCCGGGACCAGCAGGAGAAGTACCCCGACGAACTCCGCCTGTCCTGGACGGCCGGCCTGAACCGCGGACTCACCCTCGCGTCCATGCCCACGCTCGACCCCGAGGACGTGTGGTTCCCGTTCTACGGCACGAGACTGCACAACCTCGTGAGTGGCAGGGAGAGCACGGCGGAGCCCATCGGCCTCGACCGGGTGAGCGCCGCCACGGCGGCCGAGGTGTTCGCCGCCGAGTCACCGACGGGTTCCTACGAGCGGCTGCTCTACGAGGCGGCCGCCCGGGCAGGCATGCCCCAGAACGGGCCGGCGACCACCGAGGGGTTCGGTTCGGGCCTGGTCGGGGGGGCGCTGCACCGGCCGCTGAGCTGGCTGGCCGCCCGGTCCGACCTGGACGAGTGGACCATCGCCACGTTCCTGCGGGACGTCGACCTGTATCTCGGTGACAGCGCCGTGCGAGAGGCGGTGCTGGACTGCGTCATGGAGACGATGCCGACCAGCGGCGAGCTGGTGCTGGTCACGCACAGCCTGGGCACGGTCGTGGGCATGGACCTCCTGAACCGGCTCCCGGACGGCCTCGACCCCATCCTGCTGGTCACCGCCGGCAGCCCGCTCGGCCTGGACGGCGTCAACGAACGTCTCCTCACCCGAGGCCCGCACCAGCCGCCCCGGGTGCGTGACTGGGTGAACGTCTGGTGCCCCACCGACGCCGTGGCCATCGGCTGCCCCCTGGAGGACGAGCGCTGGGGAAAGCTCACCCAGCTGGCGGTCCCCAACGGCCGCGACCGCGCGCACAAGATCGAGGAGTACCTCGGCCACCGCAATGCCGCCCAGGAGATCCGGGGCGTCCTGAGGCCCTGACGGAGATCGTCAGCTCCCCTGGATCACCTGTGTGACACCGTTGATGATCTGCTGCACGGCGATCGCGGAGAGCATCATGCCGGCGAGGCGGGTCACCAGGACCACACCGCCGTCCTTGATGATCCGGATGATCACCAGCGAGTAGCGCATCACCATCCACAGCACGACGTGGATGGCGAGGATCGCCGCCCACACAGACAGCTGCGTGGCGACGCTGTGGGCCTTCTGCACGGCGAGGATGACCGACACGATCGCCCCGGGTCCGGCCAGCAGAGGCATGCCCAGCGGTACGAGGGCGACGTTCACGTCCTTGGTCTGCTTCGGCTCGTCGGTCTTCCCGGTGAGCAGATCCAGCGCGATCAGCAGAAGCAGCAGACCGCCCGCGATCATCAGCGCGGGCACGGACACGTGCAGATAGTTGAGGATCTGGTGCCCGAGGAGCCCGAACACGGTGATCACACCACCGGCGACACAGACGGCCTGGAAGGCCATCCGCTTCTGCACCTTGCCGGGCCGGCCGGCGGTGAGCGCGAGGAAGATCGGCGTGATCCCGGGGGGATCCATGATGACGAAGAGGGTCAGGAACAGGGAGCCGAAGACGGCGAGGTCGAACATGAGTGAGCCTTGCGCAGGGGGCCGCCGCCGCGGGCAGGCGTCGCGCAGGGCGGAACGCCTGGGCGCAGCGGGCAGCGCCGGGTGAGAGATGAGGGAAACGGTCCTGGAGCGGACCTACGACGGACCTACGGGAGCGATGTCAGACGGCTCCGCCGGCCCCCGGCACGGGAAACGCCCCGAAGGCCCGCCGGGTGATCTCCCCGTAGACCTCGGGATCGGTCGTGTACTCCCCGAGCACGCACGTCTTGCGACTGCCGTGGTAGTCCGACGACCCGGTCACGAGGAGCCCGAGCTCCTTGGCCAGCCCCCTCAGCCGCGCCCTGGTGTCCGCGTCGTGGTCCATGTGGTCGACCTCGAGGCCGTCCAGTCCGGCCGCCGCCATCTCGGCGATGGCGTCCTCCGGCACCGTGAGCCCCCGCTTGCTCGCCCCGGGGTGCGCGAACACCGCGACCCCGCCGGCGGCCTTGATCAGCCGGATCGCCTCGAAGGGGTCGGTCTCGTGCTTCTCCACGAAGACCCGGCCTCCGTCGGCGAGCCAGTCCCGCGTGAAGGCGTCGTTCACGGTGGGCACGACGCCCAGCTCGACGAGCGCGCTCGCCACGTGCGGACGTCCGACGGACCCCTCACCGGCGATCCGCGCCACCTGCTCCCACGTCACCGGCACGCCCAGCTCCTGGAGCTTGGCGATCATCCCCTGGGCGCGTGGCACCCGGTCGTCCCGGACCAGCTCCCGCTCGGCGAGCAGCGCCGGCTCCTCGGCGTCGAAGAGGTAGGCCAGCATGTGCATGCTGATGCCGTCGATCCGGCAGGAGAGCTCGGCCCCGGTGACCAGCGTGACGCCGTCGGGCAGCGCGGCGATGGCCTCGGCATGCCCGCGGGTGGTGTCGTGATCGGTGAGCGCCACGACGTCCAGGCCGGTCACGGCGGCCTTGCGCACCAGCTCGGCGGGCGAGTCCGTACCGTCGGAAGCGGTGGAGTGGGTGTGCAGATCGATACGCACGACACGAGCTCCAGACACAAACGGCACGAACAGGGCTGCTCAAGGATAACCGCATTTTTGACGCCCGATGTCATACCTGAACGCGTCCAGCGCCCCCTACACCTGCGGTCCCGAAGGGCGCGGGGAAACTGCGCGACCAGCCACGGCGAATCCGCGGCCGCCGACGCACCCGAACGGCCACCCCCGGTAGGCATTACGGCTGAAGCACCACCGCGGTAGGCATGACGGCTGAAGCACCACCCCGGTAGGCATTACGGCTGAAGCAAGCGCGGCGACAACGCTCCGCACGGCACCAGCTCCACCTCCGCCCCCGCCTCCCGGAGATCCGCCAGCACCAGTTCGTCGTACATCAGCAGCCCGGACTGCTCGGGCCAGACCACGGCCCACAGCCACATCCCCAGCGCCTCCCCCGCGAACACCGCCCGGTCGTCCGGCGCCCCGGCCACATGCCACAGCGGCGTGGGACGCCCGGCGGCCAGCACCTTCGCCTGGGGCGGCTTCTCGACGTTCATGTGCGGCCCCGGGTCGGGACCGTCCAGGCCTGCGTAGCGCGCCCCGAGGCCGACCCCGAGCTCCTCGGCCACCAGGATCAGTTCACCCATGCCGCCGAGCGGCCCGGGTCCCGTGCAGGCGACGGCGGTCGCACGGCCACCCGTGCGGTCGTCCCCCGCGCAGGCCACCCCGGTGAAGAGCCATCCCACCGGCAACGGCCACGGCATCCACAGCGGCACCCGGGTGCGGTGCACCACGACGTTGAGGGCGTCGACGCTGGGCGGTATCACGGGCTGCACCGGATGAACGGTGCCGTGCACATCGCACTGCCACGAGTCGGAGAAGAGGCCGGGAGCCCTGACCCGGCCACCGCACTTCGGGCAACTGGGTTCGCCCCTCATAGGGCCCCACGGTCCTACCCCCGCCCCGCCGCGTCAAGGACGATCACCCATCCGGACGGAACCCTTCACCACCAACACTAGATGTAACTTGCATTAATTAGCTCAGCTAACTTAGTGTGTGTATATACCAACTATCCACGTCCCGGGAAAGGGAGCAAGCAATGGACCCCTTCGACGCCGGAGCGGGCGGCCTCCTGAAGCAGCCCAAGTCCGTGTGGGCCACCGCCGGGGCATCGGTCGTCGCCTTCATGGGCATCGGGCTCGTCGACCCGATCCTGCCGTCCATCGCCCAGGGGCTGAACGCCACTGCGAGCCAGGTCTCCCTGCTCTTCACCTCGTACTTTCTCATCACCGCCGTCGCGATGCTGGTCACCGGCTTCGTCTCCAGCCGAATCGGCGGGAAGAAGACGCTGCTGCTCGGCCTCGCGTTCGTCGTGGTGTTCGCCGGACTCGCGGGCACCTCCGGATCCGTCGGCGAACTGGTGGGCTTCCGGGCCGGATGGGGCCTCGGCAACGCGCTGTTCGTCTCGACGGCCCTCGCGGTCATCGTCGGCGCGGCGGCCGGCGGCAGCGCCGCGGCGATCCTGCTCTACGAGTCGGCCCTCGGCCTCGGCATGGCCTGCGGTCCGCTGCTGGGCGCCCTGCTCGGCGACGCCAGCTGGCGCTACCCGTTCTTCGGCACGGCGTTCCTGATGGCCGTCGGCTTCCTGTGCATCACCGTGTTCCTGAAGGAGCAGCCGAAGCCGGCCCGCAAGACCTCGCTGCTCGACCCGCTCAAGGCCCTCGGCCACGGCGGCCTCGCCTCCGCGGCGGTCTCGGCGTTCTTCTACAACTACACGTTCTTCACCGTGCTTGCCTTCACGCCGTTCGTGCTGAACATGACCCCGTACAAGTCGGGTGCGGTGTTCTTCGCCTGGGGTGTGCTGCTCGCGGTCTTCTCGGTGATCGTGGCGCCCCGGCTCCAGAAGCGGTTCGGATCGCTGAAGGTGCTCGGCGGTTCGCTGGTGCTGCTCGCGGCCGACGTGCTGGTGCTCGGCTACGGCTCCCACACGACCGCCGTCGTCTGCACGATCCTGTCCGGTGCCTTCATCGGCGTGAACAACACCGTCTACACCGAACTGGCCCTCGGCGTCTCGGACGCGCCCCGGCCGGTGGCGAGCGCGGGCTACAACTTCGTGCGCTGGTTCGCGGCGGCGGCGGCTCCGTACTTCGCGCCGAAGATCGAGGAGTGGACCGACATCCACATCCCGTTCGTGGTGGCGGCGCTCACCGCGGTCGCGGGCGCGGCCGTGGTCGCCGTACGGCGCAAGGCCCTCACTCACCAGGCAGAAGAGCCGGAACCGAAGCACGCGGCCGAGGACGGCGTCACCGTGTTCGCCAACTGAAGCCGCGTGGGCCGGTGTTGGTGAGCTTCCTCACTCCAGCGGGACGGACCTCCGGGACGGATCCCGGAGGTCCGTTCCGTGGTTCAGCCACCGCTCCTGAAGCGCCTGCGCGCCGTGCACCCGCTTCCAGGCGGCCTCGTTCGGGATCATCGGCAGCAGCGGCAGGAAGCGCACGGGGTCGAGGGGCTCGTCGAGCTCCAGGTCCTCCACCAGACCGCCCGGCTCGGCGACCAGGACCGAGGTGAACGGGGCGCCGGGCCACAGCGGCTCACCTACGTCGAGGGAGGCGCCGGGAGCCACGACCAGCCCCTCCACCTGCGGAGACGCGGCGAGCACGGCGAGCGGCCGGAGCACCTTGTCGGTATCGGCGATCCCGGTACGGACCGACAGCACCAGCTCGGCGCGCGGGCCCTTGACCGGGTCGGCGACCACCGACGTGGGGTCCGTCATGGGGTGCGCGGACATGCCGAGCGAGGCGTAGCGGGCGATGCCGCTCTCCTGGAAGCGGAGCACCTCGATGCGGTCCGTGCCGAGGAAGGTGACCGCCGCGCGGGCGTCCGGTTCGCCCAGCGCGGTACGCAACCGGGCTTCGACCAGAGGAAGAACATCTGCCATGTGGCGAGCATAGAACTCGCCAGTAGCGGGCAAAGCAGCACCTTGACAGTTGTGTCGGCTGCTACTCTTGCCCGGTGGTTCGGGGCAACACGCAGAAGCGTCGCGATCAAGCCCCGACGCCGAAGGAACTCCCTTACGAGGGACCGGCCGGAGGAGGTGGGGCTGCAATGGATCGAAGTCGACCGTGCAGTAGCACCACGCTCTTCGCGCCGCCGATGTAGCTGCTTCTGTCTCTGGCTGCCACCTCTCGCACTCGCTTCACCGCGGAAGAGCGCTTCGTTTCGCTTTGCCTGATCTGCCTCAGTAGCTGAATCAGTAACGAAACCGGCCACCGCGACGGTGCGGTGCTCCCCGCTTTGTGGACGTGCCAAACATCCGTAGTCACTACGTCCTCATTCCGGGTGGTTCCACCCGTCGCCGGCGCCGTTCGTTGCACGCCCGCGAAGGAGCCCGCCATGTCGATGATCCGCGACCTGCGCGCAGCAGTCGTCCGTCCGTCCCGTGTGTCGCTGCGCAAGGACGGCGGGACGTACGACGCCACCCGCAGCCCCGCGGCCGCCTCGGCCGTCGTCGACTGCGCCGTCTACCGCGACGGCCGCCGCATCGAGACCGAGACCGCCCTGACCCCGCACGAGGCGGTGCGCCTCGTGCGCCGCGACGGGGGCTTCGTGTGGATCGGCCTGCACGAGCCGACGGAGGCCGAATTCTCCGGCATCGCCAGTGAGTTCGGACTGCACCCGCTGGCCGTGGAGGACGCCGTCCAGGCCCACCAGCGGCCCAAGCTGGAGCGCTACGACGACTCCCTCTTCACGGTCTTCAAGACCATCCACTACGTCGAGCACGACCAGCTCGACGCCAACAGCGAGGTCGTCGAGTCCGGCGAGGTCATGTGCTTCACCGGACGGGATTTCTTCATCACCGTCCGGCACGGCGGGCAGGGCTCCCTGCGGGCTCTGCGGCACCGCCTCCAGGACGACCCCGAGCTGCTCACCAAGGGCCCCTCGGCCGTGCTGCACGCCATCGCGGACCACGTCGTCGACGGGTACATCGCCGTCGCCGACGCGGTGCAGGACGACATCGACGAGGTGGAGACCGAGGTGTTCTCCCCGGGCCGCAAGGGCTCGCCGCGCGGTTCGGACGCCGGCCGGATCTACCAACTCAAGCGCGAGGTGCTGGAGTTCAAGCGGGCCGTGTCGCCCCTGCTGCGGCCCATGCAGCTGCTGAGCGAGCGGCCGATGCGGCTGATCGACCCCGACATCCAGAAGTACTTCCGGGACGTCGCCGACCACCTGGCCCGCGTCCAGGAGCAGGTCCTCGGCTTCGACGAGCTGCTCAACTCCATCCTCCAGGCCAACCTGGCGCAGGCGTCCGTCGCCCAGAACGAGGACATGCGGAAGATCACCTCCTGGGCCGCGATCATCGCCGTGCCGACCATGGTGTGCGGTGTGTACGGCATGAACTTCGACCACATGCCCGAGCTGCACTGGCGCTACGGCTACCCGGTGATCCTCGGCTTCACGGTCGTGGTCTGTCTCGGCATCCACCGCACCCTGAAGCGGAACGGCTGGCTGTGAGCGGCCTGGTTAGGCTGAGCCCCATGACAAGCGAGCTGCTCGACCAGGCCCTCGTCGAGGAGGCCACGAAGAAGTCCGGCCTCGTCTGGGTCCAGGGCCCCGACGGCCCGGCGCGTGCGCTGTGGCACGTGTGGCACGAGGGTGCCGCATGCCTGGTCGGCGACGGGCCGGGCGAGCAGCCGCTGCCGGGTCTTGCCGACGGCGCCGAGGCGACGGTGACGGTCCGCAGCAAGGACAAGGGCGGCCGGCTGGTCACCTGGACGGCGCGGGTCGCCGAGCTCGCACCGGGCTCCGAGGCGTGGGACGCGGCGGTCGCCGAGCTCAAGGGCAAACGGCTGAACGCGCCCGACGGCGAGGCCATGCCCGGGCGCTGGGCCCGCGAGTGCCGGGTGCTGCGCCTGGAACCGACCGGGGCGACGGCCCCGCTGCCCGACGGCTCCCTGTCCGAGCCGCCCCTGCCGTCCCCGGCGCTCACCCGCCGGCCGGTCCCGGCGGGTCTGCCCCGACTGCTGCTGAAGAAGCGCAAACGGGCCTGACGGCCTACGACGCCGGCAGCTGCTTGCCGTAGTCCACCGTCTCGTTCTTCTCCGGCTCCCTGAGGGAGAAGTCCTCGCCCCAGCCGGAGAACGTGAGGGTGCCCGCCCCGCCGGCCCGCTCCAGGCGCAGCGGGTACGGCTTGCCCTCGAGGGAGACCTCCAGGGTGCCGCCGGAGCCCTTGTCGCCGGTGACGCGGATGGTGCGGACGCCCGCCTCCTCGTCGTGGCCGTCCGTCGCGAGCGTCCCGTGCAGAGTCAGCAGACTGTCGAGGAGGAGCCCCTTGTCCGTGAAACCGCTGAACTTCTTGTACGAGGGGTCGCCCTGCGGCACCTTCACGTACTTGCCGCCGAGCTTGGAGGCCGCCGCCGCGTCCCCCTTGCCGCTGTCGCCCTTGCCGTCGCCGTGACTCCAGAACTCGGCGTCCGCCTTGACGTAGAGCTGCTCGCCGATGCGCAGCAGCTTGAAGGTCGCGCCCTCGGAGGTGACCGAGCCGTCGCCGCCGTCGTCCTTCAGCCGCACGTCGAGCGCGTAGGTCCGCCCGCCGCTGACGACGTTGCCGTGCATCCGGACCGCCCCGGCGGACTCGGCGGCCGACCGGGTCTTGCCCTGGATCTTGGCAGCGGGCAGTCTGCCGACCCCGTTGGTGCCCTCGTTCGGATCCTCCGCGCAGCCGGTGAGCACCGTTCCCGTCACGAGCAGCGCGCACATCGCGCTCGCGAGTGCGGCACCGCGGCCACGGTTCTGGCGAATCGGAGTCACAGGTGGGGCTGCCTCTCTGACGGGAGACCTGAACGGCGTACCGCAGGGTACCGGGGTCGTACGGGCAGATCGGAGCCAGTCCGTCCGGACCGCCCGCCGACGCGTCACCGATCGGGACGGGCTAGCCTGAAGCCCACCCGAGCGGGCAATTCGGAAGACACAGGCACAAAGAAAGCCACGCACACAGCCACCACGAACCACCCCGCACGAAAAGGAGCCGCGGCCATGGCAGCGGGCGCCCCCCGGATCTTCGTATCGCACCTCCAAGGTGTCGCCGTCTTCGACCCAGCCGGCGACCAGGTGGGGCGGGTGCGCGATCTGGTCGTCATGCTGCGGGTGGGACAGCGGCCCCCGAGGCTGCTCGGCCTCGTCGTCGAACTCGCCACCCGCCGCCGCATCTTCCTGCCGATGACCCGGGTCACCGCCATCCAGTCCGGCCAGATCATCACCACCGGCGTGCTCAACGTCCGGCGCTTCGAGCAGCGGCCCACCGAGCGGCTGGTCTTCGGGGAGCTGCTGGACCGGCGTGTGACGCTCACCGAGACCGGCGAGGAGGTCACCGTCCTCGACCTGTCGGTGCATCAGCTGCCGGCCCGCCGGGAGTGGGAGATCGACCGGGTCTTCGTCCGCAAGGGCAGGAAGGGCGGTGCCTTCCGGCGGGCCAAGGGCGAGGCGCTGACCGTCGAGTGGACCGCCGTCACCGGGTTCTCCCTGGAGGAGCAGGGGCAGGGCGCCGAGAACCTGCTCGCCACCTTCGAGCAGCTGCGCCCCGCCGACCTGGCCAACGTCCTGCACCACCTCTCCCCCAAGCGCCGGGCCGAGGTCGCCGCCGCCCTCGACGACGACCGGCTCGCCGACGTACTGGAGGAGCTGCCGGAGGACGACCAGATCGAGATCCTCGGCAAGCTGAAGGAGGAGCGCGCCGCCGACGTCCTGGAGGCCATGGACCCGGACGACGCGGCTGACCTGCTGGGCGAGCTGCCCACGGACGAGCAGGAGCGGCTGCTGAGCCTGATGCAGCCCGGCGACGCGGCCGACATGCGGCGCCTGATGTCGTACGAGGACCGCACGGCGGGCGGTCTGATGACCACCGAGCCGATCGTGCTGCGACCGGACGCCACCGTCGCCGACGCCCTCGCCCGCGTCCGCAACGCCGACCTCTCCCCCGCCCTGGCCGCCCAGGTCTACGTCTGCCGGCCCCCGGACGAGACCCCGACCGGCAAGTACCTGGGCACGGTCCACTTCCAGCGCCTGCTGCGCGAACCACCGCCCTCCCTGGTCAGCTCCATTCTGGACAACGACCTCCAGCCGCTCGACCCGGAGGCGGACCTGCCCGCCATCGCCGGCTTCTTCGCCACGTACGACATGGTCGCGGCGCCCGTCGTCGACGAGGCCGGCTCGCTGCTGGGCGCGGTGACCGTGGACGACGTGCTCGACCACATGCTGCCGGAGGACTGGCGGGAGACGGAGTTCCACCTGGACGAGGAGGTGGCCACCGATGGCTCCTGAGCGCGAGAGCCTGCGTGACCGCACGCCGACGGGCGCCACGGCCGCCTCCCGGCCCCGCACCACCCGCCTCGACCAGCCGCTGCCGCCCCGGCGCCGGTTCCTGCCCGAGTACGACCCGGAGGCCTTCGGGCGGCTGTCGGAGCGCATCGCGCGCTTCCTGGGCACCGGGCGGTTCATCGTCTGGATGACGGTCGCCATCATCCTGTGGGTGGCGTGGAACGTCTTCGCGCCGAGCGGCCTGCGCTTCGACGAGTACCCGTTCATCTTCCTGACCCTGATGCTGTCCCTCCAGGCCTCCTACGCCGCCCCGCTGATCCTGCTCGCGCAGAACCGGCAGGACGACCGCGACCGGGTCAACCTGGAGCAGGACCGCAAGCAGAACGAGCGGTCGATCGCGGACACCGAGTACCTGACCCGCGAGATCGCGGCCCTGCGCATCGGCCTGGGCGAGGTCGCCACCCGCGACTGGATCCGCTCGGAGCTGCAGGACACGATCAAGGAGATGGAGGAACGGCAGAACGGCCACCGGCACGACCCCGTCGTATTCCCGGCGGAACGGTCACGGGGACGTGACGCAGACGACCGCTGAGACGCTTTCCTACGCACCGGTACAGCGCCGTACCATCGTCCTATGGCTACGGAAGACGCGGTGCGCGAGGCACTGGCGACGGTGAACGACCCCGAGATCCACAAGCCCATCACCGAGCTCGGGATGGTCAAGTCGGTGGAGATCGGCGCGGACGGGGCGGTCGCGGTCACCGTGTACCTCACGGTCTCGGGCTGCCCGATGCGGGACACCATCACGCAGCGTGTGACCGACGCGGTCTCCGCCGTCGAGGGCGTCACCCGCGTCGACGTCACGCTCGACGTGATGAGCGACGAGCAGCGCAAGGAGCTGGCGTCCGCCCTGCGCGGCGGCCAGACCGAGCGGGAGGTCCCCTTCGCCAAGCCGGGCAGCCTCACCCGCGTCTACGCGGTCGCCTCCGGCAAGGGCGGCGTCGGCAAGTCCTCGGTGACGGTCAACCTGGCGGCGGCCATGGCGGCCGACGGCCTCAAGGTCGGTGTCGTCGACGCCGACATCTACGGCCACTCCGTGCCGCGCATGCTGGGCGCCGACGGCCGCCCCACCCAGGTCGAGAACATGATCATGCCGCCGTCGGCGAACGGCGTGAAGGTCATCTCGATCGGCATGTTCACCCCGGGCAACGCCCCGGTCGTCTGGCGCGGCCCGATGCTCCACCGTGCCCTGCAGCAGTTCCTCGCGGACGTCTACTGGGGCGACCTGGACGTGCTTTTGCTGGACCTGCCGCCCGGCACCGGCGACATCGCGATCTCCGTGGCGCAGCTGGTCCCGAACGCCGAGATCCTGGTCGTGACGACCCCGCAGCAGGCTGCGGCCGAGGTCGCCGAGCGCGCGGGCTCCATCGCCGTCCAGACCCACCAGAAGATCGTCGGCGTGGTCGAGAACATGTCCGGCCTGCCCTGCCCGCACTGCGACGAGATGGTCGACGTCTTCGGCACGGGCGGCGGTCAGACGGTCGCCGACGGCCTCACCCGCACGACCGGCGCGAACGTCCCGGTCCTCGGCAGCATCCCCATCGACGTCCGCCTGCGCGAGGGCGGCGACGACGGCAAGCCGGTCGTCCTGACCGACCCGGACTCCCCGGCGGGCGCGGCCCTGCGCGCGATCGCGGGCAAGCTGGGCGGACGGCAGCGGGGCCTGTCGGGCCTGTCGCTCGGGATCACTCCGAGGAACAAGTTCTAGATCCAGACGCCCTTGGGGCAGTTCCCTCAGGGGCGCGGGGCTGTGTCGATGTGCGGCTCCGCCGCGTGGGCGCGACCAGCCACCGCGTGCCCGTAGCACCCGCCGGCAGGGGCCCTACGGCGATGGGGCGCCGAAAATCCCGGCGCCCCAGGGAACTCACGCGTACGCGGCGATGTCCTTCACCACGGAGAAGCCGAGCCCATACGCACTCATGCCCCGGCCGTACGCCCCGACATGAACCCCCGACGAGGTCGACCCGGCCAGCACCCAGCCGAACTCGGACTCCCGGTAGTGGAACGCCGTCGGCACCCCGTCCACGGGAAGCGACAGCGTCGACCAGTCGTCCCCCTCCAGGTCGTCCGCCAGCACCCACGCCGTCTCGGTCTGCTGCTCCAGCCAGTCGTCCCGCAGCGTGTGGTCCATCTGCCCGGGCCAGGTGAAGGACAGCAGCCCCACGCCCGCGAGCCACGCCGCGGAGGACACCGACGTGGCCTCCAGGAGCCCCGTTCCGTCCGCCGTGCGCCGTGAGGGGTTCGCCGCCACGGTCACGACGACCGCGAACTTCTCCTTGGAATCCTGATCGCCACCGGCCGCGTGCTCGTTGCGCACCGTGGGTTCGTCCCCGTGCCCGATCGACCCGTGTTCCACGGCCCCGTCGGCCGTCGTACCGACCTGCATCAGCCAGCGCGGTCCCGTGAAGGCCTCGTCGAGGCCGTACCACGGGAAGGGCGCACGCAGGTAGCCGTCGACCGTACGCCGGGCGGAGGGGACCTGTTGTCCACCCTCCGCGGCCGGCGTCTGCGCGACTGCCCGACTCGTCGTCTCCATGTGCCCGGACGCCTCCTCGCTCTAGTCGGACCGGAACGGCCCGCCCCCCTTCGGGCGTACTCGTCACGGTCCGCACAACAACTCGGCAGCATAGCCACACCGCTGCGAGCAGCAGGGAAACCGCCCGGCGCGGTGGGCCGCACGGGCGCCCGGTTCAGGCCGTAGACAGCCCGACCGGAGTATGAAACGCGTCACGTGCCCAGGTGCGTACGCCCCTGGGCGCGTCGCTCAGGTGGCGTCCGCGTCGAAGGGTGGCCGGTCGTCCGGGCCGGGTGTCTCCGGCTTCTTCGTCATGTCGATGCGGCCGCCTGACGAACCGGCGGACGACGCGGAGGACGTGTCGGAGTCACGGCTGTGGACGGCGTCGGTGACCTCGGCCATCTCCTTCTTCAGGTCGAAGCCGTTGCGGATCTCCTTGAGCCCCAGGTCCTCGTTGTCCAGCTGCTTGCGGATGAAGGTCTTGGGGTTGAGGTCCTCGAACTCGAAGTCCTTGAACTCCGGGCCGAGTTCCTCCCGGATGTCGTTCTTGGCGCTCTCCGAGAACTCACGGATCTTCCGGATGGTGCGCGTCACGTCCTGGATGACCTTGGGGAGCTTGTCCGGACCGAAGACGAGCACGGCGAGGACGATGAGCGTCACCAGCTCGAGTGGTCCTATGTCATTGAACACCTGAAGCTCCTTGCGATGTCCTCGGTCCTCGGCCCTCGTGGTCGGTGCGGGTCTTGCCGTGGTCCGGGCCGGATCCACGGTACCCGTCGATCCCGTCCGACCGGTACTGTCCCGGGACCTCCGCGTGCGGGAGGTGGGAGCGCTTTCCCGTTTGTTTGCCTTGTCGGCCCCTTGTGGGGCCTATTGAGGCGTGTTGGCGAGCCCCGGGCCTCATGTCTCAGCCACCGGAGGATCCGAGGACGAGCGAGACCTTCCGCTCCTTGCCGCCGCGCTCGACGGTCAGCTCCAGCCGGTCGCCGGGGCGGTGCGCACGGGTCTTGACGATCAGTTCCTCACCGGAGTGCACGCGCAGGCCGTCGACCTCCGTGATGACGTCGCCCGACTTGATCCCGGCCTTGGCGCCCGGGCCGCCCGCGGTGACCGGCGCTCCGCCCTCGCTGCCCTCGGTCGCGACGCGCGCACCGTCACCCGAGTAGTCCATGTCCAGCGTGATGCCGATGACCGGATGGGTCGCCTTCCCGGTGTTGATCAGCTCTTCCGCGACGCGCTTGCCCTGGTTGATGGGTATGGCGAAACCGAGGCCTATCGAACCGGACCGGCTGCTGTCCTGCGCGGAGCCGCTGCCCGCCGAGCGGATCGCCGAGTTGATGCCGATGACCCGGGCCCTGGCGTCGAGCAGGGGCCCGCCGGAGTTGCCGGGGTTGATGGGCGCGTCGGTCTGCAGCGCGTCGACGTACGACACGTCGCTGCCGTCGCCCTTCTCGCCGCCGGCGGTGATGGGCCGCTGCTTGGCGCTGATGATGCCGGAGGTGACCGTACCGGCCAGGTCGAAGGGGGCGCCGATGGCCACGACCGGGTCGCCGACCTGCACGTTGTCCGAGTTGCCGAGGGGCAGCGGGGTGAGTCCGCCGACGCCCTTCACCTTCACGACGGCGAGGTCGTAGCCGCTGTCCCGGCCGACGACCTGGGCCTCGGCGGTCTGCCCGCCGTTGAAGGTCACGGTGATCTCGCCGCCCGAGCCGCCGGGCTGCACGACGTGGTTGTTGGTGAGGATGTGCCCGCGGGTGTCGAGCACGAAGCCGGTGCCCGTGCCCTGCTCGCCGGAGCCGCTGACATGCAGGGTGACCACGCTGGGCAGGGCCCGCCCGGCGATCCCGGCCACGCTGCCCGCGTCCCGCGCGGCGGCCTCTTTCCCGGCCTGCGGCAGCTCGACCGTCCCCACACCCCCGTTCCGCTCCAGATACGTCCCTACGACGCCGCCGAAGCCCCCCGACACGAGCGCGAGCAGCACGGCTCCGAGCACCAGGGACTTCTTGCCGCGCTTGCGCCGCTGCTCCGTGCTGAGCACGGCGGCGCCGTTCTGCTGGAGGGGGCCGTGTCCTCCGGCGGCAGCGGGAGCCGCCCAGGGGTCGTAGCGCTGCCAGGGGTCGGGG
>NZ_JAIGQA010000164.1:0-18846 GCF_019733245.1 Streptomyces sp. WAC04114 | reverse complement strand
GGCTCCTTCGGTGCGGCCGGGGCGGGTGCGGCGGACACCTGGACCGGGGGCGGCGGCCAGGTCTTCTCGCCCTCGCGGACCACGGTGATGGAGCGCTGCACCACGTCGTCGAAGTCGAGGACGAGCCGGCCGTCCTTGCCGGGGGTGAGCAGCTTCAGCAGGTTGACGATGTTCGTGCCGTACAACTGCGAGGCCTGGGCGGGGAGCCGGCCGGGCAGGTCGGTGTAGCCGATGATCGTCACGTCGTTGTCGGTGACGACGGCCTTCCCGGCGACCGTGCCCTCGACGTTGCCGCCCTGGGAGGCGGCCATGTCGACGATCACGCTGCCGGACTTCATACGCGCCACGTCCTCGGCGGTGATGAGCCTCGGCGCGGGGCGGCCCGGGATGAGCGCGGTGGTGATGATGATGTCGACGTCGGCGGCCTGCTCGGCGTACAGCTGCGCGGCGAGCCGGTTGTAGTCGTCCGAGGTGGCCTTGGCGTAGCCGTCGGTGCTCACCTCCTGCTCGGCGGTCACCGTCAGGAACTCCCCGCCCAGGGACCGCACCTGCTCGGCCACCTCGGGGCGCGGGTCCGTGGCACGGACGACGGCGCCGAGGCTGCGGGCCGCGCCGATCGCCGCGAGTCCGGCGACCCCGGCCCCGGCCACCAGCACCTTGGCGGGCGGCACCTTGCCGGCGGCGGTGACCTGGCCGGTGAAGAAGCGCCCGAAGGCGTGCGCGGCCTCGACCACGGCACGGTACCCGGCGATGTTCGCCATCGAGCTGAGGACGTCCAGGGACTGCGCGCGCGAGATGCGCGGCACGGCGTCCATGGCGAGCACGGTGATCGGACGGCGTGCCAGTTCCTCGACCAGTTCGGGGTTGAGGGCCGGGCTGATCAGCGCGATCAGCGTCGCCCCGTCGCGCAGCCGGCCGATCTCCTCGCTCGAGGGGGCGTTGACCTTCAGCAGGATGTCCGCCTGCCACGGGTCGCCGAGCCGGGCCCCCTCCTGCTCGTACGCCTCGTCGGAGAAGCGGGACGCGGCTCCCGCTCCCGGTTCGACCGTCACGTCGTACCCGAGCGCGACGAGTCTCCCCACGGTGGCCGGCGTCGCCGCCACCCTGGTCTCGCCCGCAGTGGATTCGGCCGGAATGCCGATCCCCTGGGGTTGCGGTTCCGCTGGGACCATCGTCTGCCTCTCCCGTCGTTCGACTGCCTGTCTGTACGGTCCCCGCATCCTGCACGTTCGACGCGGCATCCGTGGCGGACCGTGGTCACATGGCCAGGGAGGTCGTCCTCACACCTCCCAGGGGTTGCCGAACGAGGCGTTCGGGGGTATTAGTGTGCCGCGCGGGGCGGAAAGAGTCCTGTGATGCGACGTGACACGGCCGGGCGCAGACTGTTGTGGTGACTAGCACGCGCCCGGGGCGCGGCGAGGCCGCGACCCCTTCCCGATCCGCACCGCACCAGAGTGTCGCGCTGGCGGCGATGATGTTCGCCGTCGCCATGACCTTCATCGACCAGACCATCGTGTCGATCGCGGCCCCGGACATCGTCCGCGAACTGGGTCTGTCGTCCTCCGGCATGCAGTGGGTGGTCAACGCCTATCTGCTGGCCCTCGCCGCGTTCTTCGCCCTGGGCGGCCGTCTGGCGGACCTCTACGGGCCGCGCCGGATCGTCGTCATCGGCACGGTGGTGTTCGTCGTGTCGTCGGTGCTGTGCGGCTGCGTCCCCGAGGGCGGCGCCGCGCAGGCCTGGCTGATCACCTTCCGCGCCACCCAGGGCTTCGGGGCGGCGCTGCTGTTCCCGGCGGCCCTGGCCGTGGTGGTGGCGGTGTTCCCGGTCGAGCGGCGCGGGCGTGCCCTCGCCCTGTTCTTCGGGGTGACCGGGGCGCTGACCGCCATCGGTCCGCTGCTGGGCGGCTGGCTGACGAACTGGACCTGGCGCGCCGTGTTCTGGGTCAACGTGCCCGTGGCCATTGTGGCGCTCGTCCTCACGGCGATGGCGCACATCTCCGACCGGAGGCGGTCCGGCACGCTGGACGTGCCGGGTGCCGTCCTGATCGCGGTCGGCATGGGCCTGAGCGTCCTCGGCTTCCAGCAGGCGTTCTCCTGGGGCTGGGGCAGCTGGGCGACCTGGGTGTGCATCGTGGGCGGGCTGGCGGTGCTGGCGGGGTTCGTCCGCTTCGAGCGCGGGGTGGAGCATCCGCTGATCGATCTGCGGGTCTTCCGCGACAAGGCGTTCAGCGTGGACGCGCTGGTGTTGTTCTTCGCGATGCTCGCGTTCGTTCCGCTGTTCTTCTTCGCCTCCGTCTACGCCCAGGTGTCGCTGAGCGCCTCGCCGAACCAGGCGGCGCTGTTCCTGCTGTACATCTTCGTGGGCTTCGCGATCGCCTCCCAGTGGGGCGGCCGGATCCTCGACAAGAAGGGCGCCAGGCCCGCCCTGAAAATGGGCGGGGTGGTCGGCGCCGTCGGGTTCGCGCTCTGGGCGGGCGAACTCACCAACCTGAACATGCACGACCAGTGGCTCTACGCGGCGCTCGCCGGGGCCGGTATCGGTTTCATCCTGGCACCGGCGTCGACGGACGCCGTGAACCGGGCCATCGGCACCTCCTACGGCGAGGTCACCGGCATCACCCAGACCGTGCGCAACTTCGCGGCCAGCGTGGGCATGGCGATCTACGGCACGATCCTGACGCATGCCACGACCGACAACGTCACGGGCACCCTGGAGTCCCGCGGCGTGCCCGCCGGGACGGCGGAGAGCACGGCGCGTGACGTCACCGAATCCGTCACGGGCAACGGCGACGCCCGGCCGCCCACCGGCACCGGCCCCGCTGCCGAGGCGACCCGGGACGCGATGTCGGCGATCCGCATGGACTTCGCGGAGGCCAACCAGTGGGTGTTCTACGGCATGGCCATCGCGCTGGGCATCGCTTTCCTGTGCGCCCTGCGGCATCCGGGCGGCAGGGTGGATGCGAACGCGAAGGTGGAGGAACCGGCGGCGCAGGCCCGCTGACGAGGCCGTCAGGACGTGAAGAGATCCGTCGTCCGCTGCTGGATCTGCTCGGGCGTCAGGTCCTCGATGGTCTGGGAGATCATCCAGAGATGTCCGAACGGGTCGGCGAGGCGGCCCCCGCGCTGCCCGTAGTGCTGGTCGGCGACGGGGTACACCACCGTCGCCCCGCCCCGCAGCATGGCCTCGGCCACGGCGTCGGCGTCGGGCACGTCGAGCGCCATGATCACCGGGCTGCCGCCGAGGGACGTCGGCGCCGGGTCCGCGGTGTCGGCGTCCTTGACCGCGATCGCGGCGCCGCCCAGTCGCAGCATCGCGTGCACGATCCTGCCGTCGGGGCCGGTGTAGCGCTCGATCTCCTCGGCGCCGAGGGTGTCCCGGTAGAAGTCGATCGCCCGGGCCGCGTCGGAGACCACGAGGCGGGCGTGGAGGCGGGTGACGGCGGGTGTGGTGTTTGCATGCGTCATGACGTCACGGTCGCGGGTTTCCGGCGGCGTGGATTGTAGAAAACCGCCGCCCGGACGGTATCCGTCAGCCGCCGAGCGGAACGTGGTTGCGTTCGTGCGGCGATCGCGGTGCGTACGCGGTCGGGGTGATGCCGGCCAGGGCGCGGAACTCGTGGATCAGGTGGGCCTGGTCGTGGTAGCCGCAGTCCGCGGCGAGGACCGCCCAGTCCGGCGGCCCGTGCCCGGCGTTCACCCGGCGCAGCAACCGCTGGAAGCGCCGGATCCGCGCGTACCGCTTGGGCGTCAGGCCCAGCTGTTCGGTGCATCTGCGGGCCAGCCGCCCGGTCGTCCAGCCGAGCCGGTCGGCGACCTCTGCGACGGGTGTGCCGCGATCGAGCCGGGCCGCGGCGAGACGGACCGCCGGGTCGGGCTCCAACGGGCGCCGCGCCCGGTCCGTCAGGGCCGTCTCCAGCACCCGGAGTCCGGCCCGGGGCCCACCGGCTGCCACGGCCTCGAGCAGTCGCTCGCGCAGCACCGCACCGTCCGTGCCCCACAGGTCGTCGAGGCCGACGAGCTGGTCGCGGACCTCCGAGACGGGGACGTCGAGGAAGGGGTGGGCACCGGCGGGCCGGAACGCCACCCACAGGACGGCTCGTTGCTGCGCCGGGTCGATCACGGCCGGTTCCGTGTACGGCCCGTGCAGGGCGGCGCCCCCGGTACGCCGAGGGGCGCCCTTCAACGGCGACGAGGACAGGGCGTCCCCGTCCAGGTTCACCAGCAGCTGCGCCCCACCGGTCGGCAGGGCCAGCTCGGCGGAGTGCGCGAACCGCCCCTCCACATAGCCCATCGCACCGATCACCGCCCCGAGCGCGGGCGCCGAAGGCCGCATCGTCAGGGCGACGGGCGACTCCCCCGCCGTACGAGCCATACGGCCAGCCTACGACCGCGCACCACGGCGGCAGCCGCGTCACCTCCGCCTGCCTGCGCCCTCTCTGGCCTGCGCCGTCTCTCGCCTCCCGGTGGCCGCTAGGCAAATGCGCATATTGCCTCGATTGCACCCCTCGTCGGGCGGGCACTCAGGGCATGTGCACACACAAGACGGCATACGACCGCGCAGGGTCCTGCTCACCGGGTGGTTCAGCTTCCGGGACCGTGAGGCGACCGCCGGGGACGTGCTGGCCCTGCGCCGGGTGGAGGACGTCATGCGGGGGACGGGCATCCCCTACGACGTCGCCTGGAGTCCCCGTTTCCGTCCGGAGGCGCTGCATCTGGACCGGCTGTGGCCCGAGGACTACACCCACCTGGTGTTCGTGTGCGGCCCGCTGCACGGGCCGCAGGTCGAGGAGCTGCACCGGCGGTTCGCGCACTGCGTGCGGATCGCCGTCGGCACCTCGGTGATCGACCCCGGCAGCTCGGCGGTGACCGGCTTCCACCGGGTGCTGCCCCGGGACGGGCCGGACAGCGAGCCGGTGGAGGATCTCGCGGCTCGCGCCCCGGACGTGCCGGCGCGGCCCGTCGTCGGGGTGATCCTCGCGCACGGGCAGCTGGAGTACGGGCAGCTGCGGCGGCACGGGCAGGTCGCCGAGGAGGTGACGCGCTGGCTGGCCGCGAAGGACTGCGGCCGCCTGGAGCTGGAGACCCGGCTGGACACGCACGACTGGCATCTGAGTGCGACGCCCGCGCAGCTGCAGTCCGTGCTGGCCCGGCTGGACCTCGTCGTCACCGACCGGCTGCACGGGCTGGTGATCGCGCTGCGGGTCGGCACGCCGGTGCTGGCCGTCGACCCGGTCGCGGGCGGCGCCAAGCTGACCGCGCAGGCCCGTGCCTGCGGCTGGCCCGCGCTGGTGCCCGCCGAGCAGCTGGACGTGCGCCGGTTGGACCGCTGGTGGGACTGGTGCCTGACCGGCGGCCGGGTGACCGCGCGGCAGATCCGCGACGGGTTCCGCGAGGGCACCGTGCCGGACAGCGCGGACCGGCTCGTCGAAGCGCTGGCGCGGCCCGTTCCCGGTTAGCACGGAGGCCCCACGGGGCACCCGCTGGTACGTCCCCGCCGTACTTCCCCCGCCGCACGTCCCCCTGAAGGAGAGACGGTCCGGCCGCCCGGAAGGAGAGAGCGTGTCCATCGGCCGACTTCCCGAGAACGAGCAGCGCATCCTCGACGAGATGGAACGCGCGCTGCGCCGCGACCGCCGCCTCGACCGCAAGCTGCGCACCCACCGGGTGAGCCGCCGCCCCGACCCGGCCCGCGTCCTGGCCCGTCTGGCCGCCTACCGTCCCCGCGTCTGGACCGTGGCGGTCCTGGTCGCGGTGTCGGCCGGGCTGATGGTGGCCGGGATCGTCACGTCCGAGCCGGGTGTGATCTGGGCGTTCGCCGCGATATGGCCGCTGACGATGTTCGCCGTCCTCCGGTTGATGTGCCGGTGGTGCGGAAGCTGAGAAGCCGCCCCGTCACTCCGGGTCGGCCGTGAACGCCTGCCGGATGGGGCGTTCGTCTGCGAGGACACGGCCCTTCGGCGGCCCGGCCAGCACCGCGCGGACGGCGGTGAGCAGGTCCGGGGCGACGTGGTCGGCCCGTGCGGTCTCCTCGGGGCGGGTGTGCCCGTTCGGGACGAGGATGCCGTGGGCGCCCGCCCGGCGCGCGGCCTGGGCACCGGCGGCGGTGGAGCCGACGACGACGAGTTCGGCGGGCCCGGTGCAGATCCGCCCGCCCGCCCAGAGCAGCATGCCGGGCTCGGGCCCGCGGCAGTGGCACCCGTCGTCGGGGCCGTGCGGGCAGACGGCGAACACGTCGAAGGGGCCGAGGAGTTCGTCGACGCGGTGGTTGACGCGGCGGACGTCGGCGTCGGTGAGCAGTCCGCCCGCGACACCGGGCTGCTCGGTGACGACGCCGGTGCGGATGCCGCGCCCGCGCAACAGGCCGACCGCCTCCCGGGCGCCCTCGAGGGGACGTACGCGGTCGGGGTCGGCGTTGTTCGGGACGTCCTCGACCAGCGTGCCGTCGCGGTCGAACAGCACGGTCTTCACCGGGCTCACGGGGTTGCCTCCTCCTGCCAGGCGGGGGTGTGACGGTGGCGCCAGGCACCCGCCAGCCGGTGCCAGGTCGCGGTGGGCGGGATGAGGACGCTGGTGGCCAGCATCGTCGTCACCTCGTGACGGGTGCGCGGGCCTGGGGCGATGCGGGCCCGGGCGAACTCCGCCGTGCCGGCCGCCCAGCCGAGCGCGCAGGCCGTGGCCGCCCGGCCGTGCCCGGTGGCGGCGAGGGCGCAGGCGGCGACCCCGGCGGTCGTGATGGCCGCGTGGGAGCGGATCCGTCCGCGGGGCGCGACGGCCTTGTCCCACCAGTCGGGGCCGTGCAGATGCCGCATGAGGGCGTCGTCGGCGTTGCCGCGCTGCTGGCGCACGGACGCCCAACGGGAGGCCGAGCGCACGGGGTGGCGGGTGGTGCGGCGGCCCTGCCGGATGCGCCAGCCCGAGTCGAGGACGCGCAACGCGAGGTCGGCGTCCTCCCGGAAGGCGCGCCGGAAGCGTTCGTCGAAGCCGCCGACCTGCTTGAGGACCTCCGTGCGGTAGGCCATGTCGGCGGTGACCCAGTGGGCCCGGACGAGTCCCGCGGTGCCGCGTTCCCAGTCGGTGGGCCGGCGTTCGCCGGGCAGCGGCACGGCGAGGACGCCCTGGACGCCGGCGGTGTCGTGGGACGCCTCGGCGAGGTCCTCGGCCAGCTGCTCGCACCAGCGGGCGCCCACCTGGACGTCGTCGTCGAGGAACACGGTCCACGGCGTGTGCACGGCGCGCAGCCCGGTGTTGCGGGCGGCGGCGGGCCCACGACCGCCGCCGCCCAGGACGATGGTCCGCTCCCGCAGGTCTCCGAGGACGCTCAACGGATGCTGCAGCGGGCCGGGTTCGCGCTCGGTCCGGTCGTCGACGAGGACGATCTCCTCGGGGCGCGGTCCGTTCGCGGCGGCGAGCGCGGCGAGACAGTCGGCGAGGGTGTCCGAGGCGAGGGTGGGGATCACGACGGCGTACGGGGTCATACGGGCGGCCCTCCCTCCGGCGGCGTGCGCGAACTACCGTGCTGGCGAGTGCCGCAGCAGGGCTCCCTCAAACCCCGAGCCAGGCCGTCAGGGAACACCTCGGAGACTATAAACCACGTGTATACACGCGATATATAGTCCCGGCATGCCTTCTCCGACCCAGAAGATGAAGAAAACGGGGACCGCGTTCCGAACGGCCGGGACGCTCGCGGCGACCGCCGCCCTCACCCTCGCCCTGAGCGGCTGCACCGGGGCCGACACCACCTCCCCCAGCGCCGTACGGGCCCGCCCGGCCACGGACATCGAGACGGTCCGCTTCGGTGCCGTCGACTGCCGTGAGGTCAAGTGCATCGCGCTGACCTTCGACGCCGGGCCGAGCGAGCACTCCGCACGGCTGCTGGACATCCTGAAGGAGAAGCAGGTCCCGGCGACCTTCTTCCTGCTCGGCAAGCGGCACATCGAGAAGTACCCGGAGCTGGTGCGGCGGATGGCCGACGAGGGCCACGAAGTGGCCAGCCACACCTGGGACCACAAGATCCTGACCGAGCTGAGACCCGAGGAGATACGCGAAGAACTGGAGCGCCCCAACGAGGAGATAGAACGCCTCACCGGCCGGCGCCCGACCCTGATGCGCCCGCCGCAGGGCCGCACCGACGACACCGTGCACGCCATCAGCCGTGAACTGGGCCTCTCCGAGGTGCTGTGGAGCGTGACGGCCAAGGACTACCGGACGACCGACTCCGACCTGATCACCCGCCGGGTCCTCGCCCAGTCCTCCCGGGACGGGATCATCCTCCTGCACGACCTCTACGACGGAACGGTGCCGGCGGTGCCCGGGATCATCGACGCGCTGAAGGAACGCGGCTTCGTCTTCGTCACGGTGCCCCAGTTGCTCGCGCCGGGGAAGGCGGAACCGGGCGAGGTGTACCGATAACTCCCCGCCGGTTCCCTACGATCGGGGGGTGGCGAACTTCCTGCTCGAACGCACCGTCCCGCTCCCTCTCGACGAGGCGTGGCGGCGGATCACACGGTGGCCGCGACACGGCGAGGCGGTCCCGTTGACGGTGGTCAGTCTGGAGCCGCCCGGCCCGACGCGTGAGGGGTCACGCGTCGTGGCCCGCTCGGGCGCCGGGCCGCTGGTCTTCGAGGACCCGATGGAGGTCACGGTGTGGCAGCCGCCGGGGGACGGGACAGCGGGGGTGTGCCGGCTGGAGAAGCGGGGCCGTGTGGTGCTCGGGTGGGCCGAACTCGAGGTGAGGCCGGGGCCGGGGGGCCGTACGCGGGTGATCTGGCGTGAGGAGATCCGGATCCGGTTCCTGCCGTCGCTCTTCGACGGCGTGGTGCGGCGCTCGTCGCGGTACGTCTTCGGCCGGGCCCTGAACTGCCTGCTCCGACAGCCCTGACGAGCCGTCGCCGGTGGGGCGGTTCCCGGCCGGGCCTCAGGCCACCGACCCGATCCGCCCTACCGCCTGCGACCCCGGCTCGTGGTGGATCGGCGTGTGCGCCCCGGTCAGCGAGACCCCGCTGCCGCCCCGCTTCCCGGCGACGATCTCCGACGCGATCGACAGGGCCGTCTCCTCGGGCGTACGGGCCCCGAGGTCCAGGCCGATCGGCGAGTGAAGCCGGCTCAACTCCAGTTCGGTGACGCCCACTTCCCGCAGGCGGGCGTTGCGGTCCAGGTGGGTGCGCCGGGAGCCCATGGCACCGACGTACGCCACCGGCAGGCGCAGCGCCAGCTTCAGCAGGGGCACGTCGAACTTGGCGTCGTGGGTGAGGACGCACAGCACCGTACGGGCGTCGACGTCCGTGCGCTCCAGGTAGCGGTGGGGCCACTCGACGACGATCTCGTCGGCGTCCGGGAAGCGCGTCCGGGTCGCGAAGACGGGGCGGGCGTCGCACACGGTGACGTGGTAGCCGAGGAACTTGCCCATGCGGACCAGGGCGGAGGCGAAGTCGATCGCCCCGAAGACGATCATGCGGGGGGCCGGGACCGAGGACTCGACCAGGACCGTGAGGGGCGCCCCGCAGCGAGAGCCCTGCTCGCCGATCTCCAGGGTTCCGGTGCGCCCGGCGTCCAGGAAGGCGCCGGCCTCGGCGGCGACCGTGCGGTCCAGTTCCGGGTGGGCGCCGAAGCCGCCTTCGCCGGAGCCGTCGGGGCGGACGACGAGGGCCCGGCCCGTGAGTTCGCGCGGGCCCGACACGATCCGCGCCACCGCCGCCGCCTCCCCGGTGGCGGCGGCGGCGAGCGCGGACCCGACCACCGGGCGGACCGGATCGGCGGCCCGAACCGGAGTGACCAGAATGTCGATGACACCGCCGCAGGTCAGGCCCACGGCGAAGGCGTCGTCGTCGCTGTATCCGAAGCGCTCCAGGACGGTTTCGCCGTCCCGCAGCGCCTGTTCGCACAGTTCGTAGACCGCGCCCTCCACACAGCCGCCGGAGACCGAGCCGATCGCCGTGCCCTCGGCGTCCACCGCGAGCGCGGCGCCGGGCTGCCGGGGCGCGCTGCCGCCGACGGCCACCACGGTGGCCACGGCGAAGTCACGGCCCTGCTCGACCCACCGGTTCAGCTCCTCGGCGATGTCCAGCATCTGTCTCGGTCTCCTTGGGGTTGCGGCGGACGGGGCTGTCAGTGGACGCCCAGCCAGCTCTCGATCGGGTTGAGGGCGAAGTAGACGACGAACACCGCCGTGAGGATCCACATGAAGGCGCCGATCTCACGCCACTTGCCCTGGGCGGTCTTGATGGCGACGTAGGAGATGACGCCCGCGGCGACACCGGTGGTGATGGTGTAGGTGAACGGCATCAGCACGACCGTGAGGAACACCGGGATGGCGGTGGCCCGGTCGGCCCAGTCCACGTGCCGGGCGTTCATCAGCATCATGGCGCCGATGACGACCAGGGCGGCGGACGCGACCTCCTGCGGCACGATCGCGGTGAGCGGGGTGAAGAACAGGCAGGCCGCGAAGAACAGGCCCGTGACCACGGAGGCCAGACCGGTGCGGGCGCCCTCGCCGACTCCCGTGGCCGACTCGATGAACACCGTCTGGCCGGAACCGCCGGACACGCCTCCGATCGCGCCGCCGGCCCCGTCGATGAACAGCGCCTTGGACAGGCCCGGCATGCGGCCCTTGTCGTCGGCGAGCTTGGCCTCGGTGCCGACGCCGATGATGGTGGCCATCGCGTCGAAGAACCCGGCGAGCACCAGCGTGAAGACGATCATTCCGACCGTCATCGCGCCGACCTCGCCCCAGCCGCCGAACCGCACGTCCCCGAAGAGCGAGAAGTCGGGCATGGACACCGCGCTGCCGTGCAGTTCGGGTGCGCCGCCCGCCCACTGCCGGGGGGCGATGACACCCGCCGCGTTCAGGATCGCCGCGACGACCGTGCCGCTGACGATGCCGATGAGGATGGCGCCCGGAATGTTCCGGGCCTGGAGCATGAAGATCAGCAGCAGGGTCCCGGCGAACAGCAGCACGGGCCAGCCGGCCAGTTCGCCCGCCGGGCCGAGCGCGAGAGGCGTGGCCTTGCCCTGGTGCACGAAGCCCGACTTGTAGAAACCGATGAGAGCGATGAACAGGCCGATGCCCATGGTGATGCCGTGCTTGAGCGCGAGCGGAATCGCGTTCATGATCATCTCGCGCAGGCCGGTGACGACCAGCAGCATGATGACCACGCCGTACATCACGCACATGCCCATCGCCTGCGGCCAGGTCATCTCGGGTGCCACCTGGGAGGCGAGGACCCCGGAGACCGAGAGACCGGCGGCGAGGGCCAGGGGGACCTTGCCGACGAAGCCCATGAGCAGGGTGGTGACCGCCGCCGCGAACGCGGTCGCGGTGATGAGGGCCGGCTGGGCGAGCGTGACCCCGGCGGCGTCCTTGCCGGACAGGATCAGGGGGTTGAGCAGGAGGATGTACGCCATCGCCATGAAGGTCGTGATGCCGCCGCGCACTTCACGGGCGACCGTGGACCCTCTGTGGGATATGTGGAAGTACCGGTCGAGCCAGGACCGTCCGGCCGGGACGCGGGTGCCTTCACCCGCGTCGTCGGCTGTGGTCCTCGGCTCCAGTGATTGCTGGGTCATGGGTGCCGTCTCCCAAGTTTCAAAGGGGGTTGGGATGTTCACGACCCGGGGGACGGCCCGAGACGAACAAGGGGCCCTGGGGGACGAAGCCCCCAGGGGGACGTGACTGCTCAGCCCTCGGAGAGCTGGGTGCCCGTCAGGTGCTCGGGCCTCACCGGAGTCCGGTTCAGCTCGAGCCCGGTCGCGTTCCGGATCGCCGCGAGGACGGCCGGGGTCGACGACAGGGTCGGTGCCTCACCGATGCCGCGCAGCCCGTACGGGGCGTGCTCGTCGGCGAGTTCGAGGACGTCGACCGGGATGGTCGGCGTGTCGAGGATGGTGGGGATCAGGTAGTCGGTGAAGGAGGGGTTCTTGACCTTCGCCGTCTTCGGGTCGACCACGATCTCCTCCATGACGGCCACGCCCAGGCCCTGTGTGGTGCCGCCCTGGATCTGGCCGAGCACCGACAGCGGGTTGAGCGCCTTGCCGAC
The DNA here is from genome assembly GCF_019733245.1 of Streptomyces sp. WAC04114. Taxonomy (NCBI): domain Bacteria; kingdom Bacillati; phylum Actinomycetota; class Actinomycetes; order Kitasatosporales; family Streptomycetaceae; genus Streptomyces; species Streptomyces sp. WAC04114. The sequence goes on along the minus strand of NZ_JAIGQA010000164.1, from coordinate 6,814 downwards.
GTCCTGGGCGCAGGCCAGCTCGATGACCTTCACCAGGCCGAGCTCGGTGTCGACCTCGACGACGGCCCGGTGCGCGGCGAAGGAGTACTGCACGTGCCCGTTGCCCTGCCCGGTGCGCAGATCGAAGGGCTCGGTCGGCCGGTGCCGCCACTCCGCCTCGACCTCCACGGTCTCGCCCTCCAGCACGTCGGCCAGGTCGGAGAGGACCTCGCCGCCGTCGGTGACGACCTTGCCGCCCTCCAGGAGCAGCTCGGCCGTCGCCCAGGCCGGGTGGTAGGAGCCGAACTTGCGGCGCCCGATCTCCAGGACCTTCTCGCGCACCAGCTCGCATGAGTTCTTCACCGCGCCGCCGGTGACGTAGGTCTGCCGGGAGGCCGAGGTCGAACCGGCGCTGCCCACCTGGGTGTCGGCCGGGTGGATGGTCACCTGCGTGACGCCCAGCTCGGTGCGGGCGATCTGCGCGTGGACGGTGACGCCGCCCTGGCCGACCTCCGCCATGGCGGTGTGCACGGTGGCGACGGGCTCGCCGGCGACGACCTCCATGCGGACCTTGGCGGTGGAGTAGTCGTCGAACCCCTCGGAGAAGCCGACGTTCTTGATGCCTACGGCGTAGCCGACGCCGCGTACGACGCCCTCGCCGTGCGTGGTGTTGGACAGGCCGCCCGGCAGCTGCCGTACGTCGGCGCCCTCGCTGGACTCCCACTGGCGCTCCGGCGGCATCGGCATCGCCTTGACGCGGCGCAGCAGTTCGGCGACCGGGGCCGGGGAGTCGACGGGCTGTCCCGTCGGCAGGAGCGTGCCCTGCTCCATGGCGTTGAGCCGGCGGAACTCCACCGGGTCCATGCCGAGCTTCGCGGCGAGCTTGTCCATCTGCGCCTCGTAGGCGAAGCACGCCTGGACCGCGCCGAAGCCGCGCATCGCGCCGCAGGGCGGGTTGTTGGTGTAGAGGGCGATGGCCTCGATGTCGACGTCCTCGACCACGTACGGGCCGACGGACAGGGAGGAGGCGTTGCCGACGACCGCCGGCGAGGCGGAGGCGTAGGCGCCGCCGTCCAGGACGATCCGGCACCTCAGGTGGGTGAGCTTGCCGTCCTTGGTGGCCCCGTGCTCGTAGTACAGCTTCGCGGGGTGGCGGTGGACGTGCCCGAAGAACGACTCGAACCGGTTGTAGACGATCTTGACGGGCTTGCCGGTGCGCAGGGCCAGCAGGCAGGCGTGGATCTGCATCGACAGGTCCTCGCGGCCGCCGAACGCGCCGCCGACGCCGGAGAGCGTCATGCGCACCTTGTCCTCGGGCAGGCCGAGCACGGGCGCGATCTGGCGCAGGTCGCTGTGCAGCCACTGGGTGGCGATGTAGAGGTGGACGCCGCCGTCCTCCTCCGGTACGGCGAGGCCGGACTCGGGGCCGAGGAAGGCCTGGTCCTGCATGCCGAAGGTGTACTCGCCCGTGACGATCACGTCGGCCCGCTCCCGGGCGGCCGTGACGTCACCGCGGACGATCGGCTGGCGGTGCACGATGTTGGGGTGCGGGACGTGCCCGGCGTGGTGGTCGTCGCGGTTCTCGTGGACGAGCAGCGCGTCCGGGGCGGTCGCGGAGGCCTCGTCGGTGATGACGGGCAGCTCGCGGTACTCGACCTTGATCTTCGCGGCCGCCCGGCGCGCGGTCTCCGGGTGGTCGGCGGCGACCAGGGCGACCGGCTCGCCGTGGTGGCGGACCTTGCCGTGGGCGAGGACCGGGGTGTCCTGGATCTCCAGCCCGTAGTTCTTCACGTCGGTGGGCAGGTCGTCGTACGTCAGCACGGCGTAGACGCCCGGCATGGCCAGGGCCTCGCCCGTGTCGATGGACACGATCTCGGCGTGCGCGACGGTCGAGCGCAGGATCTGCCCCCACAGCATGTCCTCGTGCCACATGTCGGACGAGTACGCGAACTCGCCGGTGACCTTGAGGGTGCCGTCGGGGCGCAGCGTGGACTCGCCGATGCCGCCCTTGGTCCGGGAGCCCTGGGTGATCTTCGTGGGGGTTCCACTGGGGGACGCCATGATCAGACCGCCTCCGACTGCCGGGCGGCCGCGAGGCGGACCGCATCCATGATCTTCTCGTAGCCGGTGCAGCGGCACAGATTGCCCGACAGCGCCTCGCGGATGTCCGCGTCGCTCGGCGTCGGGTTGCGCTCCAGCATCTCGTCGGCCGCGACCAGCAGGCCGGGCGTGCAGAAGCCGCACTGGACGGCGCCGGCGTCGATGAACGCCTGCTGGATCGGCGAGAGCTCGGTCCCCTCACCGGTGTGCGAGTCGCTGCCCTTGGCCTCCCACTGCTGGGCGTTCTGCAACGTCGTCCCCCCGCAGGCGCCGGACGCGCAGCCGCCCTCGGCGCGCTGCTTGGCGAAGTCGGCGAGCCCCTCGACGGTGACGACCTCGCGGCCCTCCACCTGCCCGGCGGCGACCAGGCACGCGCACACCGGCACACCGTCCAGACGGACCGTGCACGAGCCGCACTCGCCCTGCTCACAGGCGTTCTTCGACCCGGGAAGGCCCATGCGCTCCCTCAGCACGTACAGCAGGGACTCGCCCTCCCACACGTCGTCGGCTTCCTGCGGACGGCCGTTGACCGTGAAGTTGACACGCATCACGCAGCTCCCTCGGTGAGGCGGCGGGTGCCGCGGTAGGACTCCCAGGTCCAGGTCAGTGTGCGGCGGGCCATGACGCCGACCGCGTGGCGGCGGTAGCTCGCGGTGCCCCGGACGTCGTCGATCGGGTTGCAGGCGGCGGAGCACAGGTCCGCGAACTGCTTGGCGACCGACGGGGTGATGATCTGCCCGTTGTCCCAGAAGCCGCCCTCCTCCAGGGCGGCGTTCAGGAACTCCTCGGCGGCCTTGGCCCGGACGGGTGTAGGGGCGGCCGAGCCGATCCCGGTCCGCACGGTCCGCGTCTCGGGGTGCAGCGCGAGCCCGAAGGCGCACACGGCGATGACCATCGCGTTCCTGGTTCCCACCTTGGAGAACTGCTGCGGCCCATCGGCCTTCTTCACGTGTACGGCGCGGATCAGCTCGTCGGCCGCCAGCGCGTTGCGCTTCACGCCCGTGTAGAACGCGTCGATGGGGATGAGACGGCTCCCGCGCACCGACTCGACCTCCACCTCGGCGCCCGCGGCGAGCAGGGCGGGGTGGGCGTCACCGGCCGGGGAGGCGGTGCCGAGGTTGCCGCCGACGCCGCCGCGGTTGCGGATCTGCGGGGAGGCGACCGTGTGCGAGGCGAGGGCGAGACCCGGCAGCTCGGCGCGCAGATTCTCCATGATCTTCGTGTACGGCACGGAGGCACCGAGCCGCACGCTGTCCTCGCCGACCTCCCACTCGGAGAGGTCGCCGATGCGGTTCAGGTCCAAGAGGTACTCGGGCCGGCGGTGGTCGAAGTTGATCTCGACCATCACGTCGGTGCCACCCGCAATCGGCACAGCTGTGGGGTGCTCGGCTTTCGCGGCGAGCGCCTCCTCCCAGCTGGCGGGGCGAAGGAAGTCCATGACCGGCTCTCTTCTTCGTCTTCTCGTGGGGCGTTCAGATTGAGCCAATCCGTGTGCGGCGGTCCCGGCTCGTTCATGTGCTGTTAACGCGTAGTGGCCTCAGTACACAGCGCGTTGCGCCGACCGAGTCAGTCACGGAAACCATGAAGGAGTTGGCTGGCCAGGACAGGCATCTTGTAGATTCGTATGAACGGAGGTCCACAGAAACCTCCTCGTTCTCCTGTGGAAACACGCGACACGGCCGCGTGACCTGGGACACAGCCCGGCCAGGGTTTGATTTCGAGACAAAGAACGGCGGCGACGAGAATGCGGCTGCGCGCACTGCTGGACACCGACGCGCTGGGCCTCAAGCTGCTCGGCGGCGAGGACGAGCTGGACCGCACCGTGCGGGGTGTGATGACCACCGACCTCCGCGACCCCAGCCGCTACCTCGCGGGCGGCGAGCTGGTGCTCACGGGCCTGGCCTGGCGCCGGGACGCCGACGACTCGGAGCCTTTCGTCCGAATCCTGGTGCAGGCGGGTGTCACGGCCCTCGCCGCGGGCGAGGCCGAGCTCGGGGACGTCCCCGAGGACCTGGTCGTGGCCTGCGCCCGGCACCGCCTGCCGCTCTTCGCGGTGCACGAGTCGGTGGCGTTCGCGACCATCACCGAGCACGTCGTACGGCAGGTGTCCGGCGAGCGCGCCGGCGATCTCGCGGCGGTCGTCGACCGCCACCGCCGGATGATGACCTCGGGGCCCGCGGGCGGCGGCCCGGACGTGGTCCTGGACCTGCTGGGCACGGACCTGGACCTGCGGGCCTGGGTCCTCTCCCCCACCGGCCGCCCGATCGCCGGCTCGAAGGCGGCGGGGCCCGCCCTGCCGGCCGAAACGTGCGCCCGGCTCGCCGGGGAGCACCTGGCCGCCACCCGCACGGGCCGCCGCGGCCCGCACCGCGTCGCCCTGGGGGCCACGACGTACTCCCTGTTCCCGATCCGCTCCACGGGCCGCTCCCCGCAGCCGGCCCGGGACGTCCGCGAGACCGTCCTGTCGGACTGGCTGCTGGCCGTGGAGGCGGACGCCGGGGACTGGCCCGAGGAGCGCCTGGACCTGCTCTACGGCGTCACCCAGCTGATCGCGGTCGAGCGGGACCGCCGCGACGCGGCCCGCACGGTCCGCCGCCGCCTGGCCCAGGAGGTCCTGGAACTGGTCCAGACGGGCGCGGCACCCGCCGAGATCGCCGCCCGGCTGCGCGTGGCCGCGCCGGTGCTGCTGCCCGGCCTGGGCGCCGCGCCGCACTGGCAGGTCGTGGTGGCCCGCGTCGACTGGGAGGGCGAGGAGATCGAGGGCGGCCCGGTGGCGCAGGCCCTGCTGGAGGAGGTCCTCGTCGACCCCGCGGTCGCCGGGCCGGAGCACTCCGACCGCATCGCCGTGGCCCACACGGGCGGCGAGGCCATCGCCCTGGTCCCCCTCCCGGCCGTCTCCGCCGAGCACGACGGCTCCGAGACGGGCGTTCTCGCGGACGTGCTCCTGGCATCGGTACGGGAGCCCCTCACGGCCGGCCTGAACGACGACGGCCGCCTCACCCTCGGCGTCAGCGCCGCCGTCCACTCGGCGGAGGGCCTGCGGGGCGCGCTGGAGGAGGCCCGCCACGCCCGGCGCGTCGCCGCGGCCCGCCCGGGCCGGGTCTGCGCGGCCGGCCACCAGGAACTGGCCTCGCACGTCCTGCTGCTGCCCTTCGTCCCGGACGACGTCCGCCGGGCCTTCACGGCCCGCCTCCTGGACCCCCTGCGCGAATACGACCGCCGCCACCGCGCCGAGCTGATCCCCACCCTGGAGGCCTTCCTCGACTGCGACGGCTCCTGGACGCGCTGCGCCACCCGTCTGCACCTGCACGTCAACACGCTGCGCTACCGGGTCGGCCGGATCGAGCAGTTGACGAGTCGTGATCTGTCGCGGCTCGAGGACAAGCTGGATTTCTTCCTGGCACTGCGCATGAGCTGATACGCGGGGTGTCCCGGCGGCAAACCCGGGGCACCCCCGAGTCCCACGACTTTGTGAAATCCTTCACCCACCCCCTTGGCCCGGCCCGCCGATTCGTGCTGAGATGCCGCCACCACTCAACAGCTCGATGGCGTGCTCGGGGAGGGCAACGTGGCGCATACCGCCATGTCTGGTAACGGAACGACCGCCGGTGACGATCCCCTCCAGACCGCGGTATGGCGGCTGCGCTCCCGCGGGTGCTGGGCCGACGCGGCGGCCCTGCTGCTGCCGGCCACACCGGCGGCGGCGCTGCAACGCGCGTCGCTGCTGGTGGAACGGTGTCTGTACACCGAGCAGGGCTGGGAGGAGGCCGAGGACGCGCTGCGCACGGCCGAGGCGATGGCCCACAGCGACGAGGAACGCGGCGCGGCCGCTTGTGAACGCGGGTACTTGGCCTACGCGGCGACGCTGCTCGCGGTGCGGGACCGGGCCGACGAGGCGCGGGCCGCGCTGGGGCGGGCGGCGGCGCTGGTCCCTCCGGGGGCTCCGGCGCGGGCTCTGCTGGACTTCCGTCGCGGGCTGCTGGCGGAGAACCTGACGAGCGCGCCCCAGGCCGCCCGGGCCGCGTACCGCCGGGCCCACGCGGGCGCGACGGCGCACGCCGACCCGCTGCTGCTGTCCTTCACATGGCGTCACCTCGCGGGACTCGCCCTGCGGGAAGGGGAGTTGGCGGAGGCGCGGCACGGTTTCGCGGAGTCGCTGCGGATCCGGGAGGAGCTGGGCTATCTGGTGGGCACGGCCCCGGCGTTGGTGTCCCTGGCCGACACCGAGACCGAGCCGGAGGCGTCCCGGTTGCGCGAGGAGGCCCGCCGCCTGTTCCGCCTCCTCGGGGGCGTACCGACGTGGCTGTCCCGCCAGTTGGCTCCTCCGGTTCCGCCGGCGGCGACGGCTTGACGCGTTGCTGCCAAGGCCGGGTGGGCCGCAGCCCGGCGTAGCGGGGTGCCCCCCAAGCTCTCGGCTTCGCTCGAGCAGGGGGACCCCCACGCCCACCCGTGCCGCCCCCCGCGGCACGCATGCCCGCGGCTGAGCGGCGCGTGCCCGCAGCTGGGCGCGCCACGACGCTCCCGCACCCGCCGTCGTACGCGAGGGGCCGTGTCGGGGGGTGTCCGCCCGCAGCGGTTGGCGCGTCAACGGACAGTCAGTCGGTATGAAGGTCCATCGCGCCGTTCCGAGGACGGACACCCCCCGGCGCGGCCCCGACCCACCCTCCAGGCGAAGGCGAAGGCGAAGGCGAAGGCACCACTCAGCCGGCAGCAGCCGCCCCCGCGAAGTGCTCCC
>NZ_JAIGQA010000163.1:0-18879 GCF_019733245.1 Streptomyces sp. WAC04114 | reverse complement strand
CACCCCTTCCGGTCCCCGCGCCTCCGGAACAGGGCGGCACTGACTCTCCCCCTCTCCCCCAAGCACCCTCCGCATGTTGAACAGGAACAACAGGAGTGACCCGTGGACCTTTCCCGTAGAGGCTTCCTCCAGGCCGCCGCGCTGACCGCGGCCGCCTCCGGTCTGACCGTCGCCTGCGGCGGCGGCTCGGGATCGACCGGTGGCAAGAACGGCAAGAACCTCACCTTGTGGTACTGGGGAGGCGCACTCAGCGACAAGGTGGTCGCCGAGGCGATGACGCACTTCAGCGGTCAGGTGAAGCTCACCGCCTCCTCCATAGGCGGCGACTTCAAGCAGAAGCTCACCACCACGCTCGCCGCGGGCGCCTCCGTGCCCGACATCACCGGCATCAAGGGCGAGGACATGGCGTCCTTCCTGCCCAACGCGGGCCGCTTCCTCGACCTGAACGACCTGGGCTTCAAGAAGATCGCGTCCCAGTACCTGGACTGGAAGACCAAACTCGCCCGGACTGAGGACGGCAGGCAGATCGGCTTCCCGATCGACATCGGCCCCACCGCGCTCTTCTACCGGGCGGACCTGTTCGACAAGGCCGGACTGCCCACCGACCCCGACAAGGTCGCCGCCCGGGCCGGGACCTGGGAGGAGTACTTCGCGCTCGGCACCGAGTTGAGGAAGAAGGTGCCCGGTACCTACCTGGTCAACAACATCGGCTCCGTGTTCACCATGGTGGTCGGGCAGGGGACCGAGCGGTTCATCGACAAGGACAACCACTTCATCGGCGACCAGGACCACATCCGCACCGCCTGGACCACGGCGGTCCGCCCCTACACCCTCGGCCTCGACGCCAAGATCAACGACAACTCCTGGAACGCCGCCGTGGGCAGGAGCCTGACCACCGAGCTCGGCGCGGCCTGGCACGCGCTGGACATCGAGCAGGCGGCCCCGAAGACCAAGGGCAAGTGGCGGGTCTGCGCGATGCCCGGCGGGCCGGCCAACCAAGGCGGCTCCTACCTGGCCCTGCCCAGGCAGTGCCGGAACCCCGAAGAGGCGTTCAAGATCATCAGCTGGATACTCAGCCCCGAGAACGACGCCCGCGGCTTCACCGACGCCGCGATCTTCCCCGCCGCGCCGGCGGCGTACGCCATGCCGGCCATGACGGGCGGGGACCCCTTCTTCGGCGGGCAGAAGGTCATCGACGTGTTCGGCCCGGCCGCCAAGGCCATCCCGTCCAGCTACGAGGCACCCGCCGACGCCGCCGTCATGGCTCCCTTCATGACCGAGCTGACCAGCATCGAGGCCAAGGGCAAGAAGCCCGACGCCGCCTGGAGGGACGCGGTGAGCCAGGCCAAGCAGATCGCCCGCCGCCAGGGGGTGAACTGAGGTGACCTCACCTCCGGTCACCGGTTCCGCCGCGGTGCCCCGGCACCACGGCGGGCCCGGCCCGGCCCGCTTCCGCCCGCGGCGCACGGTGCCCGCGGGCACCGTGCGGCCGAGGCGTCGCGGTGTGCTGTCCCACTGGCGGCAGTACCTCGCGATCTCGCCCTTCTTCCTGATCTTCGGCGTTTTCTCGTTCTTCCCGGTCTTCTACTCGCTGTACCTCGCCTTCCAGCGCTGGGACGGCCTGGGCGACGTGCAGTTCGTGGGGCTGCAGCAGTTCCGGTTTCTCCTGGACGACCCGGTCTTCTGGCTGTCGATCCGCAACACCCTGGTCATCTGGGTGCTGTCCACCGTCCCCACGCTGTTCGGCGCCCTGGTGCTGGCGACGCTGCTGCACTCGGTACGCCGCTTCAAGGGCTTCTACCGCATCGCCCTGTACGTACCGAACGTCACCTCGATCGTCGCCGTGGCGATCTTCTTCGGCGCGGTGTTCAGCAACAACTTCGGCCTGGTCAACGCGATCCTGGGCACGGTCGGGATCTCGCCCGTCCCGTGGCTGAGCAATCCGTGGCTGATCAAGCTGGTCATCGCGCTGCTGATGACCTGGATGTGGACCGGCTACAACATAATCATCTACCTGGCCGGCCTCCAGGCCATCCCCACCCAGATCTACGAGGCGGCCAGGCTGGACGGCGCCGGGCCGATCCGCACGTTCTTCCAGATCACCATGCCGATCATGCGGCCGATCATCCTGTTCACCGTCATCATCTCGACCATCAACGGCCTGCAGAGCTTCAGCGAACCCCAGGTCCTGTTCGGCAGCAACGCCGCCAACCCGAACCTCGGCGGCCCCGGCCAGGCGGGCCTGACCACGCTGCTGTACTTCTACCAGTCGGCCTTCGTCAACAACGACTACGGCTACGGCGCGGCCATCGTGTGGGCCTTCTTCGTACTGATCATGGTGCTGGTCGTCGTCAACTGGCGTCTGGTCCAGCGCGGGAGGAAGTCATGACCGCAGTGGTCCCCAGGCGGTCCCGGCGCCCCAAAGGCCTGACCGCGCACATCGTCCTCGTCCTGGCCGTGCTGATCTCGGTCTTCCCGTTCGTGTGGACGATCGTCATGGCGACGAACACCACCGAGGACATCTACAAGAGCCCGCCGAAGCTGACCTTCGGCTCCCACCTGCTGGAGAACATCCGGCACGTGCTGGACACCATCGACTTCTTCGGGTCGATGCTGAACACGCTCGTCGTCGCGACCGTCACGACCGTCCTCGTCCTGTTCGTCGACTCCCTGGCGGCGTTCGTGTTCGCCAAGTTCGACTTCCCCGGCCGCAAGACGCTGTTCGCCCTGCTGGTGGGGTTCATGATGCTGCCGCTCCAGCTGGCCGTGCTCCCGCAGTTCATCCTCATGTCCGACATCGGCTGGGTCGGCACGCTCAAGGCGCTCGTCCTGCCCGCCCTCGCCAACGCCTTCGGCATCTTCTGGCTGCGCCAGTACATAGAGAACGGCGTGCCGGACGAACTCCTCGACGCCGCGCGCATCGACGGTGCCGGGTTCTTCCGCCAGTACTGGAACATCGTGCTGCCGATGATCAAGCCGGCGCTGTCCTTCCTCGCCATCTACGCCTTCGTCGGCGCCTGGAACGACTACATCTGGCCGCTGGTCGTGCTCAACGACCCCACCCACCTCACCCTCCAGGTGGCCCTGGCCCAGCTCCACGTCGGCCACACCACCGACTACAGCATGGTCATGGCCGGTGTCCTCATGGCGTCCGTGCCGCTGGTGGTGGTCTTCACGATCTTCGCCCGCGGGTTCATCGCGGGGGCCACGGAGGGGGCGGTGCAGGGGAGTTGACGCGCACCGAAGGGTGGCGCCCCCAAGGGGCGCGGGGCTGCATCGATGTGCGGCTCCGCCGCGTGGGCGCGACCAGCCACCGCAGGCGTGCAGCCAAGAACCGGCGGTCGGTCCCGAGTTCGTAGCGATCACAGAAGAAGGGCACCCCAGTGACGGACGTCAACACCGAGGCCCGACGCCCCAAGGTCCTCGTCGTCGGCATGGACGGCCTGCGCTACGACCGCCTGACCCGCTCGCCCGCCAACGCCCCGGTCCTGCACGCCCTGATGGCCGCGGGCGCCGTCGGCACGAGCCTGCTGCCCTACGGCCGGCCCGACGACGAGCCGTCGAGCACCACGGCCTACACCGACTCCGGCCCCGGCTGGTCGAGCATCCTCACCGGAGTGTGGCCCGACCGCCACGGAGTCACCGGCAACGATTTCAAGGGCGCCGACTACGCCCGCTACCCCGACTTCCTGACCCGCGCCGCCCGCGCCCGGCCCGGTCTGCGCACGGCGGCCGCCGTCTCCTGGCCGGCCCTGGTCCGCCGCGGCACCCTCGGCCGGACCATCGGCCGACGGGTGCGCCACAACGGCGAATCCAAGGGCTACGAGACCGCGGACCGCCGTGTCGCCCGCACCGTCCTGCGCTGGCTCACCAAGTCCGACCCGGACGCGCTGTTCGTGTACTTCGGCGCCACCGACGAGGCCGGTCACGACACGGGCCCCCTCTCCCCCGCCTACGACCGGGCCCTCCTCGCCCAGGACGCCCACCTCGGGCAGCTGCTCGCGGCGATCGGGGCCCGGGCGGCGGACCCCCGCCGTGCCGAGGAGCACTGGACCGTGCTGATCACCACGGACCACGGGCACCTCGACTCCGGCGGCCACGGCGGCGACTCCCGCGCCGAGCGGGAGGTCTTCGTCGTACTCGACGAACCGGGCGGGTCCGCCCGGCCCGCAGGCACCCGGCTGGACACGCCCCGCCTCATCGACATCGCCCCCACCGTCCTGGACCGTCTCGGCATCCCCGTCGACCCCGCCTGGGGCCTGCAGGGCCGCGTCCTGCCCAGCCCCACCGCACCGACTCCGGAATGGTCATGAACGACACACCCCACGATCCCCTGACAGCCCTGCGCCCCTGGGAGGCCCCCGAGGTGACCTCCTGGGGCCGGCTGCCGATGAACGCCGTCGACCGGCGCTCCGGAGCCGTCCCGCTCGACGGCGACTGGCTCTTCCAGCTGCTGCCCGCGCCGGACGCCCCGCTCGGGGAGGTCTGGTCGTCGTCGTACGTCCCCGGTGTGTGGACCATGCAGGGCACCCGCGACCTCCCGCGGTACCTCAACATCCGCATGCCGTTCGCCGAGTTCCCGCCGGACGTGCCCGCCGCCAACCCCACCGGGGTGTACGAGCGTTCGGTGGACGTGCCGGCCGAGTGGGCCGGGCGGCGGATCGTCCTCCAGGTCGGGGCCGCCGAGAGCGTGCTGCTGGTGCACGTGGACGGGCGGCCCGTCGGGATCTCCAAGGACTCGCACCTGGCCGCCGAGTTCGACCTGACGGGCCTGGTACGCCCCGGGGAGCGGACCACCGTACGCCTGACCGTGGTGAAGTGGTCGGACGCCTCGCACATCGAGGACCAGGACCAGTGGTGGCACGGCGGGATCACCCGCTCGGTGCTGCTGTACACCGTCGACCCGCTGCATCTCGCGGACGTGACCGTGCGGGCCCGGCGCGACGGCGACCTGCTGGTGGAGTGCCGGGTGCGGGACACGGGGTCACTGCCCGAGGGCTGGTACGTCAGCGGGGAGCTGGACGGGCACCTGCTCACACAGGACACGGAGTTCGACCGGGCCAACGCCGAGGACGAGCGCGTCTCCGACTTCCTCGGCGAGGCGCGGCTGCGTGCCGTCGTGCCGGAGGTGCGCACCTGGAACGCCGAGACGCCCGAGCTGTACGGCCTGACCGTCCGCCTCCACCGCGCCGACGGCACGGTCGCCGACACCTCCCGGCACCGTGTCGGCTTCCGCGACGTCGAGATCGACGGCCGGGACCTGCTGGTCAACGGTGAGCGGGTGTTCATCCGCGGCGTCAACCGGCACGACTTCCACCCGCTGACCGGGCGGACGGTGACCTGCGACGACATGCGCGCGGACCTCGTCCTGCTGAAGCGGTTCGGTTTCAACGCGATCCGCACCGCGCACTACCCGAACGACCCGGCCCTGTACGACCTGGCCGACGAGCTCGGCTTCTACGTCGTCGACGAGGCCGACATCGAATCCCACGATCACGCGCACGAGATCGCCGACGACCCGCGCTACCTGGGCGCCTTCGTGGACCGGGTCGCGCGGATGGTGCTGCGCGACAAGAACCACCCGTCCGTCATCATCTGGTCGCTGGGCAACGAGTCCGACTACGGCGCGAACCACGACGCGGCGGCGGGCTGGGTGCGCCGGCACGACCCGACCCGGCCGGTGCAGTACGAGGGCGCGGCCAAGCGCGGCTGGGCCGATCCGGACCTGGCCTCCGACCTCGCCTGCCCGATGTACGCCCCACTGGAGGAGTGCCTCGCGCACGCCCTGTCCGGCACCCAGACCAAGCCGCTCGTCCAGTGCGAGTACTCGCACGCCATGGGCAACAGCAACGGCACGCTGGCGGACCATTGGGCGGCCATCGAGGCCACCCCGGGTCTTCAGGGCGGGTTCATCTGGGAGTTCTGGGACCACGGCATCCTCCAGCGTGTGAACGACGGCAGACCGGCCGGGCGTGGGGGCGCCGGGCTCTATGACAACGGTGTCGCCGCGCCCGGGCACCGCTGGGCGTACGGCGGCGACTTCGGCGAGACGGACCACGACGGCGCCTTCATCGCCGACGGGGTCGTCTTCCCCGACCGCACCCCCAAGCCGGTCATGTTCGAGCACCGGGAGATCGCCGCGCCGGTGCGGATCGACAGCTTCCGGCACGAGGGCGTGGTCCTGGGCAACCGCCAGCACTTCCGGGGCCTGGACTGGCTGTCCGGCGAGTGGGAGCTCTCCCTCGCCGACGGTGGCACCCTGACCGCCCCCGCCGAGCTGCCCGATCTGCGGCCCGGCCAGACGGCCGCCGTGCCGCTGCCGTTCGAGCTGCCCGAGGACGGCGGCGAAGCGTGGCTGACCCTGCGGGTCACGACAGCCGGGGACGAGTCGTGGGCACCGCGCGGCACGGCGGTGTGCCAGCCGCAGGTCCAACTGCGGGCGCCGCTCCCGCCGGCGCACAGCCGGGTCCCGGACGGCACGGTCGAGGTCGACGAGGACGGGCTGCTGGTCCATCCGCTGCTGACGGCCGCGCCCACCCTGTCGCTGTGGCGGGCGCCGACCGACAACGACGAACTGGGCGGCATGGCGGACCGCTGGCGGGAGTGGGGTCTCGAGGCGCCCGCCCGCGAGCTCGTCCGCGTACGGCGGTCCCCCGGCCGGGTCGCCGTGGTGTCCGACTACCTTTGCGCGGGCGGGACCGTCCGGCACGAGCAGGTGCTGACGGCCGTGGACGGCGGGCTGATCGTCGACGAGAGTGCCGAGCTGCCCGAGGCGCTGCACGACGTGGCCCGGGTCGGGACCGTGTTCGAGACGGTCCCGGGGCTGAACCTGCTGGAGTGGTTCGGGCAGGGCCCCTGGGAGTCGTATCCGGACCGGGCCGCGGGCGCGCCCGTCGGCCACCACCGCCTCCCGGTGGACGAGCTGTTCACGCCCTATCTGCGGCCGCAGGAGAGCGGCGGACGGCACGGCGTACGGCGGTTCACGCTGTCCGCGCCCGACGCCACCGGCCTCACGGTGCGGCTGGACCGGGCCCGCCAGGTCTCCGTGACCCGGCACCGTGCGGCCGATCTCGCGGCCGTCGCGCACCATGACGAACTGGTGCCGCGGGCCGGGTGCGTGGTGCACATCGACGCGGCGCACCGCGGACTGGGCACGGCCTCCTGCGGGCCCGACACCTTCGCTTCCTACCTCGTCGCGGCAGGCGTCCACCGCTGGAGCTGGACCCTGCGCGTTCTCTGAGTTCCTCCCCTCTCAGTCACCCCATGGAGCACCCGTGTGCACTTCGCATGACCACGACCTGGGCGAGGCGCCCCGGGCCGGTGCCGGACGACGCGGTTTCCTTCGTGCGACGGCGCTGCTCGGCGCGACGGCGGCGGCGGTGACCGCGCTGCCCGCCGTCACCGCCGAGGCGGCGGCCTCGACGTGGCGACCCGACCCGCGCAGCCGCCGCTTCACGCTCGCGGTGATGCCGGACACGCAGTACCTCTTCGACGGGCCGAGCATCGACAAGGCGCCGGTCGAGGCCTCGTTGCGTTATCTGGTGGAGCACGGCCGGGAGGAGAACATCGTCTTCCTGTCCCACCTCGGTGACCTCACGCAGAACGGCGCGAAGGAGGAGTTCTCCGCGATCGGGGAGGCGTTCCGGCTGCTGGACCGGCGGGGCGTCGGCTACAGCGTCCTGGCCGGCAACCACGACGTGAAGTCGTCGACGACGGACCAGCGCGGCTCGACACCGTACATGGACGCCTTCGGGCCGCGGCGGTTCGAGGGGCAACGGACCTTCGGCGGTGCCTCCCCGGACGGCTACAACACCTTCCACCGGTTCGCGGCGGGCGGCCGGGAGTGGCTGGTGCTCGCGCTGGACTGGCGGCTGTCGCCGCGGGGCTACGCGTGGGCGAAGGACGTACTGGCGAAGCACCCGAAGACGCCGGTGATCCTCACGACGCACGAACTGGTCGTCGAGGACGACACGTTGTCGGACTACGGGCAGCAGTTGTGGGTCCAGCTGATCGAGGACCACGACCAGATCTTCCTGGCCCTGGGCGGGCACTACTGGCCCGCCGCCAGCGCGACCCGGAAGAACCCGGCCGGGCACGACGTCCATCTGCATCTGACGAACTACCAGAACCGCTACTTCGGCGGCGCGGCGATGATCCGTCTCTACCGGTTCGACCTGGACCGCGGGGTCATCGACGTGGAGACGCTCTCGCCGTGGATCCTGGGCCGGGCCGCGAAGGGGCTCAACGAGCTGGAGCGGCAGGAGATGGAGCTGAGCGGCGACGCCGACCGCTTCTCCGTCGAGATCGACTTCCAGAAACGGTTCTCCGGCTTCGCGCCCTTGCCCGCCCGTCCGGCGCGGCCCGCCGCGGAGCTGCTCGTCCCGGGCACGGTGGCGTACTGGCGGTTCGAGAAGCCCGTGGCGGGGAGGGTCCGTGACCTGTCCGGGCGGGGCAACGACCTCTCCCTCGTCACCGTCGGCGGCGGCACGCTGGGCTGGTCGGCCGACCACCATCCCGACCAGCCGGGCCACGGCAGCCTGGAGTTCCAGGGCTTCAAGTCCCCGCTGAAGGGCGCGTATCTGAGGACCGTCGACGGCGCCCCGCTCAACGCGGCGACGTTCGAGGACGGTTACACCATCGAGGCGTTCTACCGGCTGCCCGCCGACTGGGACCCCGACCACCACGCCTGGTCGGGCCTGGTCTCCCGCACGGGCACGGGCTGCGCCGCCGGAAAGACCGCCGACGACCCTGACGAGCCCCTGGCGACGCTGTCGCTGTCCAACGACCGTGAACCGCAGTGGGCGATGCGCCCGCTCGACCAGCAGGGCCTCGCCACCAACTGGGGCCAGGAGACGCCGCTGGAGACCTGGTGGCACCTCGCGGTCGTCAACGACGGCGGACACACCACGCTCTATGTCGAGGGCTGCCCGGTGCTCCGCAACCCCAAGGCGCCCTCTACCGGCATCACCTCCGTCGGCCTGCCGTGGCTGCTCGGCGGCTACGAGTACGGCGGCAAGATCGACCAGATCTTCCACGGCCGGCTCGGCGACGTCCGGATCGTCGCCCGGGCGCTGCCCGTCACCTCCTTCATGAATCAATGAGAACCCGAAGGGCCCCGATCATGACCGAGCAGCAACTGCCCACCTGGGCCGATCCGTCCGTCTCCCCCGCCGCCCTCGACCCGCAGGGTGTCTCCCGCCGCGGGCTCCTGCGCCGCGCGGGCCTCTTCGGCGCCGCGTTCGCCCTGGGCTCGGCGGCAACCGGTCGGACTCCCGCCCTGGCCGCCGGTGACAGACGGCCGGGCGGCGAGGACCCGCACCTCGCCTACCTCGTCGGCGACCACCACATCCACTCCGTGTACAGCCACGACGCCAAGTACACGTTCTCCCAGCTCGCTGCCGCGGGAGCGAAGTACGGCCTGGACTGGATGGTGTTCACCGAGCACTCCAACTTCGGGCACGCCGAATTCGGGGCCGCACTGGAGCACAAGGAGATCCTGAAAGCACGCGCCGAGAACCCGCGGCAGCTGATCTTCCAGGGCCTGGAGTGGTACATCCCGGCCGCCGAGCACTGCACGGTGTTCACCGCGCCCGGCCGGCACGAGGTCGACGTGCTGACCCGCTTCGAGCGCGCCTACGACGGCAAACTCCTCGCCTACGACAAGGGCGGCCCGGCCGACACGGACACCGCCCGCAACGAGGCACACGCGGTCGAGGCGATCAAGTGGCTGGCCGAGCAACGCCGTTCGGGCTACGTCGACGACCTGCTGGTGCTGGCCAACCACCCGATGCGCCTGGGCATCGACTCCCCGCACGAGATGCGCAACTGGCGGGACGCGGCTCCCGAGATCATGATCGGCATGGAGGGCGCGCCCGGTGCCCAGGGCGCGGCCATCCCCGGCTGGAGGGGGGCCACATCGATCCGCGGCGAGTACGAGAACAAGCCGTCCGCGCAGTCCTGGCCGGGATATCCGGCGGACGCCTACCTGACGTACGGCGGCTTCGACTGGGCGACGGCGACCGTCGGCGGACTGTGGGACTCGATGCTGGCCGAGGGCCGGCTGTTCTCGATCACCACCAACTCCGACGCCCACCGCATCGTCTTCGACACCTGGAAGAACGGCGACTGGCAGCCCGGCCAGAGCTTCGACACCACGGGCAGGCTTCCCGACCCGGTGAACACGGACACCCCGCAGCCCGGCAGCGACTTCTGGCCCGGCCAGTTCAGCCGCACCCACGTGGGCGTGACCCGGTACGGCTACCGCGCGGTGATGGCGGGGATGCGGGCGGGCCGGGTCTGGCTGGACCACGGGCATCTGCTCGACGGGCTCGACGTCCGCCTGACCCGGGACCGCGACCGGGGCCGGGGCCGGGGTGTGACGCTCGGCGGCCGGCTGCGGGTGCGCAAGGGCGAGAAGCTCACCCTGAACGTCACGGTGACGACCGCCTCGCGGCCCAACCCGCACGGGATCCTGCCCGAGTTGGCGCACGTGGACGTCGTCCGCGGAGCGGTGCGCGGCCCGGTCGCCGACCCCGACACCTGGAAGGCACCCGACACCCGGGTGGTCGAGTCCAGGGACGTCTCGGGCCGCAACGGCACCTACACGCTGCGCATCCCGCTGACCGCGGGCGAGGAGTCCTTCTACGTCCGGCTGCGCGGCAGCGACGGCAACCGCAACGGCCCCGGCTGGCTCGGCGCGTCGATCGACCCGCACGGGCCGGTGCCGCACGCGCCCGGCGACGGTGACCCGTGGGCGGACACGTGGTTCTACTCGAACCCGGTCTTCGTCGACGTCGAGGGTTCCTGACCTCCGGGTACCAGCAGGTCACGGCCCCATCGAGGGGACCGGTCGCGCGGAGGTACGGTGGGCCGCGTGACCGGTGAAGAGTCGCTGCGGCCCCAGTCCCTGATGCTGACGTTCCTGGGCGACCAGGTGCTCGGCCGCGACGTGTGCGTGTACTCGGGCAGTGTCATCGACGTGTTCGCCCGCGCCGGGATCGGCGAGCAGGCCACGCGCTCCACGCTGAGTCGCATGGTGGGCCGTGACCTGCTGCGCCGGCAGCGCGAGGGCCGGCGCATGTACTTCGGGCTGACCGAACGCTCGGAGGCGGTGCTGCGCGACGGCGAGCAGCGCATCTGGCAGACGGGCGCCGTCAACCGGCACTGGGACGGCACCTGGACACTGCTCGGCTTCTCCCTGCCGGAGTCCTGGCAGCGCCGGCGCCACGACCTGCGCTCCCGGCTGACCTGGAGCGGTTTCGGCCCGCTGTTCAACGGCCTGTGGATCGCCCCCGGCGAGGTCGATGTGTCGGCCCTGGTGGCCGAGCTCGGCCTGTCCGCCCATGTGAAGGTGTTCCGGGCACACGCGGACACGGGTACGGACATCGGCCAGATGATCGAGGAGACCTGGGAGCTGTCCGACCTGGCCGGGCGCTACCAGGCGTTCGTGGAGCGCTGGCAGCCCTGGGAGGACGACCTGCCGGACGCCGGTGACGCGCTCGTGCTGCGCCTGCGCCTGCAGACGGAGTGGCTGCGGATCGTCCGGCGCGACCCACGGCTGCCCGTCGGGCACCTGCCGGACGACTGGCCGGCCGAGCAGGCCGAGAAGACGTTCCGGACGGTCCACGAGCGGCTCTCACCGCTCGCCCAGGAGGCCTCGGAACGTCTTCTGGACCTGGTGCCGGCGCGGCCTCAGGCGTAGAACCGCGACAGGCTCTGCAGCACCGCGGCCGGCTTGGTGACGCCCTCGATCTCGATGGCACCCTCGACGGTGATCTGCACGCCGCCCGGCACCTCCTCGACCTCGGCGAGCCTCGCCGTCAGGCGGATGCGGGAGCCTACCTTGACCGGGGAGGGGAAACGCACCTTGTTGAGGCCGTAGTTGACCTTCGTCGTCACGCCCTGGACGTCCAGCAGCTCGGTGAACAGGGGGATGAAGAGGGAGAGCGTGAGGTAGCCGTGCGCGATGGGGGCGCCGAAGGGGCCCTGCTTCGCGCGCTCGGGGTCCACGTGGATCCACTGGTGGTCGCCCGTGGCGTCGGCGAAGGTGTCGATGCGCTCCTGCGTCACCTCGATCCACTCGCTGGTGCCGAGGTCGCTGCCGGCGAGCTTCTTGAGTTCGTCGAGGCCGTTGACGGTGATGCTCATGCGGATCCTTCACTCTTGCCGTAGCGGGTACGGACGCGGGACTTGAGGAGTTTTCCGGAGGCGGTGCGCGGGAGTTCGTCCGCGATGACCACCGACTTCGGGATCTTGTACTTGGCGAGGCGGCCCGCGAGGGAGGCGAGCACCTCGTCGGGGTCGAGGGCGGCGCCCTCGCGGGGCACGACGACCGCGCGGGGCACCTCGCCCCACGTGTCGTCCGGCACCCCGATCACCGCGCACTCGACGATGTCGGGGTGGGCGAGGAGCCGGTCCTCGATCTCGGCGGGGTAGATGTTCTCGCCGCCCGAGATGATCATGTCCTTGATGCGGTCGACGATGTGGACGTAGCCGTCCTCGTCGACCTGGGCGGCGTCCCCGCTGCGGAACCAGCCGTCCGTGAAGGAGGCGGCCGTCTCCTCGGGCAGCCCCCAGTAGCCGGGCATGACGTGCGGGCCGCGCACCACCACCTCGCCCACCTCGCCCGGGCCGACCGGCGACAGGTCCGGCCGGACCACGCGGACGTCGCTGAAGAAGTGCGGTACGCCCGCGGAACCCGCCTTGGCGACGGCGTGTTCGGCGTCGAGGAAGAGCGTGCCGGGAGCGGCCTCCGTCATGCCGTAGCCCTGGAGGAAGGTCAGGCCGCGCTCCTGGTACGTCTCGATCAGCGGGGTGGGGACCGGGGAGCCGCCGCAGGTGAGGATGCGCAGCGAGGAGAGGTCCGCGTCCGGCCAGCGCGGGTGGCGGGCCACCTGGTCGAACATCGTCGGCACTCCGAACATGAAGGTGATGCGGTGGCGTTCGACGAGGTCGAAGGTGGCGTCCGGGTCGAAGGCCTCGACCAGGACGCAGGTGCCGCCCTTGAGCAGGACCGGCAGGGTCAGCATGTTCAGGCCCGCCGTGTGGAACAGCGGGGCGGAGACCAGGGCGCGTTCGTCGGCGATCAGGTCGGTGTCGACGAGGACGTTGACCGCGTTCCAGGTGAGGTTGCCGTGGGTGAGCATGGCGCCCTTGGGGCGGCCGGTCGTGCCCGAGGTGTACATGATGATGCAGGTGTCGTCGGCGCCGACCGGTTCGTCGATCGGCTCCGCGGACGCCTCGGCGACGGCCGCCTCGTACTCGTCGCCGGCCTCCAGGTAGACGCGGACGTCCGTGCTGCCGGGCAGGCCGGCGACCAGACCGGCGTAGGACGGGCCGTGGACGAGGGCGCGGGCGCCGGAGTCGGCGAGCTGGTAGGCGATCTCGGGGCCGGCGAGGCGGATGTTGAGCGGGACGAAGATCGCACCGAGGGTGCCGGCCGCGAACAGGGTCTCCAGGTAGGAGGGGTGGTTCGGGCCGAGGTAGGCGATGCGGTCACCGCGGCGCACGCCCCGGGCGCGCAGGGCGTGGGCCAGTCGGGTGGTGCGGGTGTGGAGGGTGCCGTAGTCGGTGGCGGACTCGCCGTGGATCAGGGCGGTGCGGTGCGGGGTCTTGCGGGCCCGGCGTGCGGGCCATGACCCCAGTCCCTCGTTGCGCATGTCACGCCCCTTACGGTTGCGTCAGCCCGAGCAGGCGGGCCGCGTTCTCCTTGAGGATCTTCGGCCGGACCTCGTCCTTGATCGTCAGCTTGCCGAAGTCGGCGAGCCAGCGGTCGGGGGTGAGGACGGGGAAGTCGGAGCCGAAGAGGACCTTGTCCTTGAGCAGGGTGTTCGCGTACTGCACGAGCTGCGGCGGGAAGTACTTCGGCGACCAGCCGGACAGGTCGATGTGCACGCCCGGCTTGTGCGTGGCGACGGCCAGCGCCTCGTCCTGCCAGGGGAAGGACGGGTGCGCCAGGATGATCTTCAGGTGCGGGAAGTCGGCCGCCACGTCGTCCACATGGAGCGGGTTGGAGTACTTCAGCCTGATCCCGCCCCCGCCGGGGACTCCGGCGCCGATGCCCGTCTGGCCGGTGTGGAAGAGGGCGATCGTGCCCGTCTCCTCGATCACCTCGTACAGGTCGTACGCCACCGCGCGGTCGTTGGGGAAGAAGCCCTGGATGCTGGGGTGGAACTTGAAGCCCTTCACCCCGTATTCCTCGACCAGGCGGCGGGCCCGCTTCACTCCGGCCTTTCCCCGGAAGGGGTCGACGGAGGCGAAGGGGATGAGGACGTCGGCGTTGGCGGCGGCCGCCTCGGCGACCTCCTCGTTGGGGACGGGCGGGGTGCCGGTCGCGGACTCGGCGTCGACCGTGAAGATCACGGCGGCCATGTTCCGCTCGCGGTAGTACGCGGCGGTCTCCTCCAGGGTCGGCTTCCGCTTGCCCTCGACCTTGAAGTACGCGGAGGAGGCGTCGTGCAGGTCGTCGTCCAGGGAGGAGTGACCCCTGGAAGACACCTCGGCGTGGGTGTGGACGTCGATCGCGACCAGGTCGTCGACGTTCATCGAGCGGTCCATCACGCCTCCGGGAACTTCGGCGCCGGGATGCCGACCGACTGGAGCTCGGCACCGACCGAGGTGGGCCAGGCGTCGGCCAGCGTGTCCGGGGTCCAGCCGCCGTCAGCGTAGGCCGCCCTGATCTCCTGCGGGTGCGACCAGAGTGACACCTTGTCGCCGCCGATGCCGATGGCCTGGCCGGTGACGCCCCGGGCGGCCTCGGAGGCGAGGAACGGGACGAGGGCCGCGCAGTCCTCGGGGGTGCCGAAGCCCTCGCCCTTGCGCAGGAAGTCCGGGAGCGGCTCGCCGTTCCTCATGGCCTCGATGTACGGGGCGAAGGCCGGGATGGTCTCGGTCATCGCGGTGGCGGCGACCGGCACGATCGCGTTGACCGTGATGCCCGCGCGGCCCAGCTCCATCGACCAGGTGCGGGCCATCGCCGCGATGCCGGCCTTGGCCGCGGCGTAGTTCGTCTGGCCGAAGTTGCCGCGCTGGCCGGCCGGGGAGCCGACCAGGATCAGCGAGCCGCCCTCGCCCTGCTCGCGCATCCGGACGGCGGCGGCGCGGGCGCAGGTGAAGGTGCCCTTGAGGTGGGTGGTGAGGACGGCGTCGAAGTCCTCGTCGGTCATCTTCCACAGGACCTTGTCGCGCAGGATGCCCGCGTTGGTGACGAGGACGTCGAGCCGGCCGAACTCGTCGACCGCGCGGTTCACCAGCCGGTCGGCGGCCTCGGAGGTGCCGACCGGGACGACCTCGGCGACGGCCCTGCCGCCCGCTTCCACGAGGGACTTCACGGCCGCCTCGGCCACCGCCTCGTCGACGTCGTTGACGACCACGGACGCGCCGTGGGCGGCCAGGGCGTGGGCGTAGGCGAGGCCGAGGCCGCGACCGCTGCCGGTGACGACGGCGGCCTTGCCGGAGAGATCGATGCTGGGCACGAGCGGGTCCCTTCGCACGGGTTCGACTGCGGGTCGCAGGACTGCACGTCGGTCGGGTTCGACTGCGAGATCGAAGCTAAGAGCAATAATTGTCGTCGTCAATAGTTGTTGCCGTCCTGTGGGTGCGGGATGCTGGAATCAGCAGGAAGCAGCACCGAGCCCAGGGAGCCCGCCATCACACGCGAGAACGTCACCGCGAAGCCCATCGACGCCCACGAGCCGTGGATGCGCGGCCTGCACGCCGACACGGGCTACCTGCTGTACCGCCTGGGCCTGCGCTCGGGACAGCTCTTCAACGCCTGCCTCCAGGAATCGGGCCTGCGCCTGCGCCACTACGCGGTGCTGCGCTTCCTCGCCGGCACCGACGGCGCCCCGCAGCGCGAACTGAGCACGCGGCTCGGCTACGACCCGAGCGCGATCGTCGGCCTGGTCGACGACCTGGAGAAGCTGGGCTTCGCCGAGCGCCGCCCCTCCCCGGACGACCGCCGCAGCCGGATCGTCGTCCTGACCGACCGCGGCCGCGACTTCCTGCGCGACACCGACGAGGCAGGCCTGCGGGTGACCGGCGAACTGCTGGGTCCGCTGGACCCGGCCGAGCGGGAGTTGCTGCACGCACTGCTGCTGCGGATCGCGGAGGACGGCCTGAACTGATGTTGTGCAAATAGTTGACGGCTGCATGATGGATGCATAACTTCACGGACCAACCGCGCCCCGTCCCCAGGGAGCCCACCGTGCAGCCATCTCCGTCCGTTCCCCAACCCTCCCCCGATTCACGGCAGTTGCGCCGCGTCGCCGTGTCCGGCCTGCTCGGCACGACCGTCGAGTTCTACGACTTCCTCGTCTACGGCACCGTCGCCGCACTCGTCTTCGGCGAACTGTTCTTCCCCCGGGCCGACCCGGCGGTCGGCACCATCGCGGCGTTCGGCACCTTCGCCGCGGGCTATCTCGCCCGGCCGCTCGGCGGCATCCTCTTCGGACACTTCGGCGACCGGCTGGGCCGCAAGTCGATGCTGCTGCTCACCATGGTCCTGATGGGCTCCGGCAGCTTCCTCATCGGCCTGCTGCCGACCTACGACACCATCGGCGTCTGGGCGCCGGTCCTGCTCGTCGCCCTGCGCGTGGTGCAGGGCATCGCGATCGGCGGCGAGTGGGGCGGCGCGATGCTGATGGTCGTCGAGCACGCCGAGCACGCCCGGGGTTCCCGGCGCGGCCTGTGGTCCAGCTTCACCCAGCTCGGCGCCCCGCTCGGCTCCGTGCTGTCGGCCGGTGTGGTCACCCTCGTCGCCACCCTGCCGGACGACCAGTTCCGTTCCTGGGGCTGGCGGGTGCCGTTCCTGCTCAGCATCGTGCTGCTCGGCGTCGGCCTGTTCGTGCGTCTGAAGGTCGCCGAGAGCCCGCTGTTCGCGCAGGTCAAGCGGGAGCCGGTGGACCGGCCGCCGATCGTGGAGGTGCTGCGCCGCCCGAAGCCCGTGCTGCTGGCCGCCTGTGTCGGCATCGGCGCCTTCACCGCCCAGTCCCTGCTGACCAGCTTCATGATCTCCTACGCCGTCGACGAGGGGTACACCCGCCCACAGGTGCTGACCGCCGTCACCGTCGCCTCCTGCGTGGCCCTCGTCGTCCTGCCCACCGCGTCCGCGCTCTCGGACCGCGTCGGCCGCCGGCCCGTCGTCCTCGCCGGAGCCGTCGGCTCGGCGGCGCTCGCCTTCCCGGTGCTGGCCCTGGTCGACTCCGGCTCCCCCGGCCTGCTGATCCTCGCCCTGGCACTCGGCCACGGCGTCGCCCAGTCCACGATGTACGGGCCGCTGGGCGCCCTGCTCACCGAGATGTTCGGCACCCGCGTCCGCTACACCGGCGCCTCCCTCGGCTACCAGGGCGCGACCCTGATCGGCGCCGGGTTCTCCCCGCTGATCGCCGGCAGCCTCCTGGCCTCCTTCGGCGGCGGCAGCACCCCGGTGTCACTGCTCCTGTGCGCGGGCGCCGCGATCACCGCGGTCACCGTGTGGCGGCTGCGCGAGACGCACACGGACGCGCTGGACTCCCCCGCCGCCGCCCCCGCCCTGGAAGGAACCCCGCGTTGAGGATCCGCCTCGCTCTACTGACGACCGCCTGCCTGTCCCTGGCGGCGACCGCCCTGCCCGCGCAGGCCGTCACCACGGACACCCACCTGGAGGGCCAGCTCCCGACCGGCGCCGCGTACGTGATGGACGTCCCCGCGTCCTGGAACGGCACGGTCCTGCTCTACAGCCACGGCTACACCCCGGCCGGAGCTCCCAACCCGGCCCAGAACACGCCCGGTCCGGCCGCCCGCGACAAGCTGCTGGCCGAGGGCTACGCCCTGATCGGCTCCTCGTATGCGACGAACGGCTGGGCGATCACCGAGGCGGTGCCCGACCAGCTCGCCACCCTGGACCTGTTCACGCAGAAGTTCGGCCCGGCCGGGCGCACGCTCGCCTGGGGAACGTCCTACGGCGGCCTCGTCACCAGCATGCTCGCCGAGCGGCACGCCGACCGGTTCGACGGTTCACTGTCGATGTGCGGGCTGGTGCAGGGCGGTGTCGCCAACTGGAACAGCACCCTGGACCCGGTGTTCGCGCTGCGCACCCTGCTCGCCCCGGACTCCCGTGTCCGGCTCGCGGGGTTCGCCGACCAGGCGGAGGCGGTCGCCGCCGGCAAGTCGCTCACCTCGAAGGTCGACGCGGCCCAGCGGACCCCCGAGGGCAGGGCCCGGATCGCCCTGGCCGCCGCCCTGCACAACATCCCCGGCCACAACGACCCTTCGCAGACCGCGCCCGGCCCCACCGACTGGCGGACCGCGCAGTCCAACCAGTACTCCGCGATCCGGGGCCTGCTCCAACTGCCCGCGTTCAGCTGGCGGCAGGAGGCCGAGAGCCGGGCCGGCGGCAACCCGTCCTGGAACACGGGCGTCGACTACCGCTCGATGCTCGAACGGTCCCCGCTGTACAAAGAGGTGACGGAGCTCTACAAGGAGGCGGGACTGTCCTTGCGCACGGACCTCTCGGCCCTGGGCCGGGCACCCCGGATCTCCCCCGACCCTGCGGCGGTGCGGTGGATGCGCGGCACCAGCGTGCCCGCCGGCCGCCTCACCGACCCCCAGCTGAACATCCACACCACCGGTGACGCCCTCATCCCGGTGCAGTCGGAGAGCGCCTACCGGCGGGCCGCGACGGCGGTGGGCTCCGCCGGGCTCCTCCGCCAGGCGTACGTCGACGCCCCGGGCCACTGCACCTTCACCCCGGGCGAGACACTGGCCGCCCTGCACACCCTGGAGCACCGCCTGGACACCGGCCGCTGGGACGCCTCACCCGGCGCCCTCAACTCCCTTGCGAGGGCCGAGGACCCGACCGCCGAGCCCCGCTACCTCCCGTACCGCCCCAGCAGTTACCCC
>NZ_JAIGQA010000162.1:0-18964 GCF_019733245.1 Streptomyces sp. WAC04114 | reverse complement strand
CCGCCCAGCACGCCCCCGGCTCCCTCCTGGCTCCCATGCCGGGCACCGTCGTCCGCGTCGCCGACGGCCTCACGGCGGGAACACCGGTCAAGGCGGGCGAGCCCCTCCTCTGGCTGGAGGCGATGAAGATGCAGCACAAGATCACCGCCCCGGTGACGGGAACGCTGAGCGAGCTGCACGCCGTACCCGGCCAACAGGTAGACCCGGGCGCGCTCCTGGCGGTGGTGAAAGAGACCCCTTAGGGGCGCGGGGAACTGCGCGACAAGCCACGACGAACCCGCACCCGAAGGAGCCACATGACCATCCTCATCGAATCCGAAGAGCACAAGGCCCTCCGTGAAGCGGTCACCGCGTTCGCGAAGAACCACCCCACTCCCACCGACAACCGCTCCATCTGGCAGGAAGCCGCCAAGCTCGGCTACATCGGCGTCAACCTGCCGGAGGCATACGGCGGTGGAGGCGGCGGCATCACCGAACTCTCCCTCGTCCTCGAAGAACTCGGCGCCGCGGGCAGCCCCCTGCTGATGATGATCGTCTCCCCGGCCATCTGCGGCACCGTGATCGCCCGCTTCGGCACGGACGCCCAGAAGCGACAGTGGCTCCCCGCCCTTGCCGACGGCACCCGCCTCATGGCCTTCGGCATCACCGAACCCGACGCCGGCTCCAACAGCCACCGCATCACCACCACGGCCCGCCGCGACCAGGACAGCGGCGACTGGCTCCTCACCGGCCGCAAGGTCTTCGTCTCCGGCGTGGACATCGCCGACGCGACCCTCATCGTCGGCCGCACCGAGGACGCCCGCACCGGCCGCCTCAAGCCCTGCCTGTTCATCGTCCCGCGCGACACCCCCGGCTTCACCCGCCGCCCCATCGACATGGAACTGAACGCCGCGGAGAAGCAGTTCGAACTCGTCCTGGACGACGTACGGCTGCCCGCCGACGCACTGGTCGGCGACGAGGACGCGGGGCTCCTCCAGCTCTTCGCCGGCCTCAACCCCGAACGCATCATGACCGCCGCCTTCGCGATCGGCATGGGCCGCCACGCGCTGGCCAAGGCCGTCGAGTACGCCCGCGACCGCACCGTCTGGAACACCCCCATCGGCGCCCACCAGGCCATCGCCCACCCCCTGGCGCAGGCGCACATCGACCTCGAACTCGCCCGCCTGATGATGCAGAAGGCCGCCGCCCTCTACGACGCGGGCGACGACATGGGCGCCGGAGAGGCCGCCAACATGGCGAAGTACGCGGCCGGGGAGGCCTGTGTGAAGGCGGTCGACCAGGCCGTGCACACCCTCGGCGGCAACGGCCTCACCCGCGAGTACGGCCTGGCCCGGCTGATAACGGCCGCGCGCGTGGCTCGTATTGCCCCGGTGAGCCGGGAGATGATTCTCAACTACGTCTCCCACCAGACCCTGGGCCTGCCCAAGTCGTACTGAGACGGCCCGCGCCGCGAGGAGGAACCAGCCATGTTCCGCAGCGAGTACGCAGACGTCCCGCCCGTCGACCTGCCCATCCACGACGCGGTCCTGGCCCGGGCCGCCGAGTTCGGCGACACACCCGCCCTGATCGACGGCACCGACGGCACCACCCTCTCGTACGAGCAGGTGGACCGGTTCCACCGGCGCGTCGCCGCCGCCCTCGCCGAGGCCGGTGTCCGCAAGGGCGACGTCCTCGCCCTGCACAGCCCCAACACCATCGCCTTCCCGACCGCCTTCTACGCGGCCACGCGGGCGGGTGCCACCGTCACCACCGTGCACCCGCTCGCCACCGCCGACGAGTTCGCCAAGCAACTGCGGGACTCGGGAGCCCGCTGGATCGTCACCGTGTCACCGCTGCTGGACGTCGCGCGCCGGGCCGCCGAACTCGCGGGCGGCATACGCGAGATATTCGTGTGCGACAGCGCGAGCGGCCACCGCTCCCTGATCGACATGCTCGCCTCCGCCGCCCCCGAGCCGCGGATCGCCATCGACCCCGCCGAGGACGTCGCGGTGCTGCCGTACTCCTCCGGGACCACCGGCATCCCCAAGGGCGTGATGCTCACGCACCGGCAGATCGCCACCAACCTCGCCCAGCTCCAGCCGGCGGTCCCGGCCGGCCCGGGAGAGCGCGTCCTGGCGGTTCTGCCCTTCTTCCACATCTACGGCCTCACCGCCCTGATGAACGCGCCCCTGCGGCAGGGCGCCACCGTCGTCGTCCTGCCCCGCTTCGACCTGGAGCAGTTCCTCGCGGCCATCCAGAACCACCGCATCACGGCCCTGTACGTGGCCCCGCCGATCGTGCTGGCCCTCGCCAAGCACCCGGCCGTCGCCCAGTACGACCTGTCGTCCCTGCGGTACATCATCAGCGCCGCCGCACCCCTGGACGCCCGCCTCGCCGCCGCCTGCTCCCGGCGCCTGGGCCTGCCGCCCGTCGGCCAGGCCTACGGCATGACCGAGCTCTCGCCCGGCACGCACGTCGTCCCCCTGGACGCCATGAACGACGCCCCGCCCGGCACCGTCGGCAAGCTCATCGCGGGCACCGAGATGCGCATCGTCTCCCTCGACGATCCCGGCAAGGACCTCCCGGCCGGCGCATCCGGCGAGATCCTCATCCGCGGCCCCCAGATCATGAAGGGCTACCTCGGCCGCCCCGACGCCACCACCGCGATGATCGACGCCGACGGCTGGCTGCACACCGGCGACGTGGGCTACGTGGACGATGGGGGCACCTCCCGCTCGAGCGAAGCCGAGAGTGGGGGAGGCTGGCTGTTCGTCGTCGACCGCGTCAAGGAACTCATCAAGTACAAGGGCTTCCAGGTGGCCCCCGCCGAACTGGAGGCCCTGCTCCTCACCCACCCGGGCATCGCCGACGCCGCCGTCATCGGCCGGTACGACGACGACGGCAACGAGATCCCGCACGCCTACGTCGTCCGCCAGCCGTCCGCCGCGGACCTCACCGAGGCGGAGATCATGATGTACGTCGCCGAGCGCGTGGCCCCCTACAAGCGGATCCGCCGCGTCACCTTCATCGTCGGCGTCCCCCGCGCGGCCTCCGGCAAGATCCTCCGCCGACAGCTCAGGGAGAGCGCATGACGCTGATCGCCCGTACCCGCACGCGTGCCGTTCAGACCCTGTCCCTCGACTCACCGCACAACCGCAACGCCCTGTCGGCGGCCCTCGTCGGCGAACTGGCCGGCGCGCTCACCGACGCCGGCAAGGACACCGGCGTCCGCGCGGTCGTCCTGACCCACACCGGCAACACGTTCAGCGCCGGTGCCGACCTCAAGGACCCGCCTCCGCCCGAGGCGCTGGTCGCCCTGCTGCGGCAGATCGTCGAGCTGCCCAAGCCGGTCGTCGCCCGGGTCACCGGTCACGTCCGCGCGGGTGGCCTCGGCCTCCTGGCCGCCTGCGACATCGCGGCCGCCGCCACGGACGCCACCTTCGCCTTCACCGAGGTCCGCATCGGGGTCGCCCCCGCGGTCATCTCCCTCCCGCTCCTGCCCCGCACGAACCCGCGCGCCCTGGCCCGCCACTACCTCACCGGCGAGCGCTTCGACGCGGCGGAGGCGCAGGCGACAGGCCTGCTCACCACCCATGCCGACGACGTCGACACGGCTCTGGAGCCCATCCTGGACGGCCTGCGCAGATCCGCCCCCGAGGCCCTGGCCGAGACGAAACGGCTGCTCACGGCTAGGGTGCTGGAAGCCTTCGACCGGGACGCCGCCGACCTGACCGCGCTCTCGGCCCGGCTGTTCTCCTCCCCGCAGGCCCGCGAGGGGATGACGGCCTTCCTCGAACGACGGGATCCGGCATGGGTGGTGTGAGCACGGTCGACCGTGCGGAGAGAGTCCCCAAGCAGGACCGCAGCCGGGCCACCCGGCAGCGGCTCCTCGAAGCGGCCGTGTCCTGCCTCGCCGAACACGGCTGGGCGGGGTCCACCGTCTCGGTGGTCGCCGAACGCGCCGGCGTCTCCCGCGGCGCCGCCCAGCACCACTTCCCGACTCGCGAGGACCTCTTCACGGCGGCTGTCGAGTACGTCGCCGAGGAGCGCTCCACGGCCCTGCGCGACCTGTTTCCCGACGGCGCGGCCGGAGACCGCCACGCCGTCGTCGCCGCCCTGGTCGACCTCTATACCGGGCCGCTGTTCCGCGCCGCCCTCCACCTCTGGGTCGCCGCCTCCAACGAGGAGCAGCTCCGGCCCCGCGTCACCGAACTCGAATCCCGCGTCGGCCGCGAGACCCACCGCATAGCCGTCGACCTCCTCTCCGCCGACGAATCCGTCCCCGGCGTCCGCGAAACCGTCCAGGGCCTCCTCGACATGGCCCGCGGCCTGGGCCTGGCCAACCTCCTCACGGACGACGCGGCCCGCCGGGAACGGGTGGTCGCGCAGTGGGCGGGGCTGCTGGAGGAGTCGCTGGGCTGAGGAAGCAGGTGTCAGCGCGGACGCGGGATGCGCATACCGCAGTATGCTCGGAGCATGGCGGACACGACACGCATCACGGTGACACTGCCGACCGACCAGGTCGCCGAACTCAGGAAGCTCACCGACAACGTCTCCGGCTATGTCGCCGAGGCGGTGGCACGCCAGCTGCGGCATCAGCTGCTCGGCGCCGACCTGATGCGTCACCAGGAGGAGTACGGGGCCTTCACCGAGGAGGAACTGGCCGAGGCCCGCTCCAGGATCTTCGGCACGACGGATGCCGGCGGATCGGCGAGTGCTGCTTGATGGAGCACGTCGAGACGGTCGTCCTGGATTCTCAGGGGCTCTCCGCCTGGATCGCCCAGGACCGCAAGACCCTGGCCGTGTTCCAGGTGCTGCACGCCATGGGCGCCGATTTCGTCATCGGCGCCAACACCATCGTGGAAGTCAGCCATGCGCGGGTGAACATGCCTCGACTGCAGTGGGCGCTCTCGCGGGTCAAGGTCGAGCCGGTGACCGAGGCCGCCGCGAAAGCATCCGCGGAACTGCTGAAGGCCGCCGGGCTGCACGGCCACAAGTACGCGATCGACGCGACCGTCGCCGAGGTGGCACTGCGGCAGCCGGGCCCGGTGGCCGTGCTGACGTCCGATGTCGACGGCATGGCGCGGCTGTGCGGCGACCGCGTCCGGCTCATCGGCATGTGAGCCTCACGGACTGAGCCGCTCCACCCGCCAGCTGCCGTCCGGCCGCTCCACGTACCGCAACCGGTCGTGCAGCCGGTTCTCGCGGCCCTGCCAGAACTCCACCGTCTGCGGGGCCACCCGGAACCCGCCCCAGTGCGGCGGCACCGGCACCTGCTCGCCCTCCGGGTAGCGGGCCGCCAGCTCGGCGTACGCGGCGTCGATGTCGGCGCGGGTGGAGATCACCGAGGACTGGGCGCTGGCCCACGCCCCCAGCTGTGAGCCGTGCGGCCGGGTGCGGAAGTACGCGGCCGTCTCGTCCCGGCCCGTGCGCCGGGCAACGCCCGACACGATTACCTGCCGGGCCATCGGGTGCCAGGGGAACAGCAGCGAGACGTATGGGTTCTCCGCCAGGTCACGGGCCTTGCGGGAGTCGTAGTTCGTGTAGAAGACGAAGCCCTGCTCGTCGAAGTGCTTCAGCAGCACCGTGCGGGCGCTCGTCCGTCCCTCGGCGTCGGCCGTCGAGACGATCATGGCGTTCGGTTCGAACAGCCCGCCGTCCGTCGCGGCCTGTTTGAACCAGCGCGCGAACTGCTCGACGGGCGAGGCGGCCAGCTCGGTCTCGGAGAGCCCCTCGACCCGGTACTGCTTGCGCATCGAGGCCAGATCGATGGGGACGTCGTCGCGGTCGGTCACCCGGTCATCTTGCCGTACGGACGGTGTCCTTCGTCACTGCGTGGCACTGAGTGCCGTGAACCCTCCCCAAATATGGCACTCGGGGATATCGTTTCGGTGCGGTATCGGTTGGGTGACCGCCGGCCGTTCGGGGCATCACAGGGGGAGACCGGCCAGGACCGCGAGTCGCGCAGACGACCGTGGATCCTCCGGACGGCCGCCCGCTTCGCACGCTGACTGACACATGGTTCGTTCGCCCCACCCCACATCAACACCATCTGTCACTTACATCACGAGGAGCCGCCTGATGTCCGACTTCGTACCCGGGCTCGAGGGAGTCGTCGCGTTCGAGACGGAGATCGCCGAACCGGACAAGGAGGGCGGCGCACTCCGGTACCGGGGCGTCGACATCGAGGACCTGGTCGGCCACGTCTCGTTCGGCAACGTCTGGGGCCTGCTCGTCGACGGCGCGTTCAACCCCGGTCTGCCGCCCGCCGAGCCGTTCCCCATCCCCGTGCACTCCGGCGACATCCGTGTGGACGTCCAGTCCGCCCTGGCCATGCTCGCGCCGGTCTGGGGCCTCAAACCCCTCCTCGACATTGACGCGGAGCAGGCCCGCGCGGACCTGGCCCGGGCGGCCGTCATGGCACTCTCCTACGTGGCCCAGTCCGCCCGCGGCCAGGGCCTGCCCATGGTTCCGCAGCGGGAGATCGACAAGGCGCAGTCCGTCGTCGAGCGCTTCATGATCCGCTGGCGCGGCGAGCCGGACCCCAAGCACGTGGCGGCGGTGGACGCGTACTGGACGAGCGCCGCCGAGCACGGCATGAACGCGTCCACGTTCACGGCGCGGGTCATCGCCTCGACCGGCGCGGACGTGGCGGCGGCGCTCTCCGGCGCGGTCGGCGCGATGTCGGGCCCGCTGCACGGCGGCGCCCCCTCGCGGGTCCTCGGCATGATCGAGGAGATCGAGCGCACGGGCGACGCGGAGGCCTACGTCAAGAACGCGCTCGACAAGGGCGAGCGCCTGATGGGCTTCGGGCACCGCGTCTACCGCGCCGAGGACCCGAGGGCGAGGGTCCTGCGCCGCACGGCCCGCGAGCTGGGCGCCCCCCGCTTCGAGGTCGCCGAGGCCCTGGAGAAGGCCGCCCTCGCGGAGCTCCACGCCCGCCGGCCCGACCGCGTCCTCGCCACGAACGTCGAGTTCTGGGCGGCCATCGTCCTGGACTTCGCCGAGGTCCCGGCCCACATGTTCACGTCCATGTTCACCTGCGCCCGCACGGCCGGCTGGTCCGCCCACATCCTGGAGCAGAAGCGCACGGGCCGCCTGGTCCGTCCCTCGGCCCGCTACATCGGCCCGGGCACCCGCAACCCCCGGGAGATCGAGGGCTACGAGGACATCGCCCACTGACCGACCCACCCCACGGCCTCACCCGACTCGGGGTGGGGCCGTTCGCATGCTCACCCCACGAGCCGGTCCAGCTCCTCGCCGATGGCCTGCCGCAGCCGGTCGTGCCGGGGCCCGAGCGCGTACCGCTCCTCGTTCCACCGCCGTCGCGGATAGAGCCACACGGGCAGCCGCGCGCGCTCCTCGGGCTCCCAGTCGTAGCGCGGCCACACATGGGCGTGCAGGAACCCGTCGGCGTTCCCGAGGATCTCCAGGTTGACCCTCCGGAATCCCGGATCCATCCGCCCGCAGGCCCGCTCGACGGCTTCTCCCAGCCGGTCCATGTCGGCCAGGAACGCCAGCCGCCCGCTCCGCGGTAGCTCGGACAGCCGCCGCACCGCGGGATCATCGGTCAGCAGCACCGAGTAGCCGGGCAGGAACTGCACGTCCCCGATCGCCGCGAAGCCCGACCGCAGCCGTCGCATCACGGTCGGGTTCTCACCCCGCAGGGCGCTCCCGATCCGGTCGTCACGCCACGCACCCACCGTCATCGCCCCCCGGGAAGCCGCAGAAAACGAAGCCGCAGAAAACGCAGACGACCCGCGAGTCTGGGTCCTCCTGAGGAGGAGCCGGCCGGACGTACCGGCGACTCGCGGGTCGGGTGACTGCCTGAGATTGGGCCGGCTGCGCGTACGCTCACGCGCTGGCTCGGCACCGCACTGAGTGTGGTGACGGGCCGCTAGCCCGCAGCCACCTCTTCCGTCCGGTATCCATACATCTGCCGAACCACCTCCCTTCTGAAGTGCTTGCAACCCTAGAAACCGTTCGGCCTCGGATCAACCGTTTTTTTGAGACCTTGGCTCCATGACGCAGCGGCAGGCGATTCTCAGCGGTTCGGTGTTCGAGGAGCGGATCGGGTACGCCCGGGCCGTCGTGGACGGAGACTGGGTGCATGTCTCGGGGACGACCGGGTTCGATTACGCGGACATGACGATCTCCGACGACGTGGTGGAGCAGGCCGAGCAGTGTCTGCGGAACATCGAGGCCGCGCTGAAGGACGCCGGGTGTTCGTTCGCGGACGTCGTGCGGGTGCGGTACCTGCTGCCGGAGCGGGAGGACTTCGAGCCGTGCTGGCCGGTGCTGCGCGCATGCTTCGGCGAGGTGCGGCCGGCCGCGACGATGATGGTGTGCGGGCTCGCGGACCCCCGTATGAAGATCGAGATCGAGGTGTACGCGCGGCGGGGGAGCGGCGCCGGGGCCCCGCCGTTGATCGACTGACGTCGACGATCGGCCGACGATCTGTCCGGCCGGGCGGCCTCCGTGGCGTTGACGTGGGGATTGCCGCCGTACAACGATTCCTCAATGTTGTGGGAACTCGGTGTGCGCTGGGTCACGTTCCAGTTGAATGATGGCAAGGAGCGAACCGACGTGCCGGACGTGCGGACGCAGCCTGCAGGGGGTCCAGGTGAGTGCTTCCCGGCGTAGTGGGACCACCGACGAGCTGGGGCCGGACGAGCCCGAGCGGGAGAACTCGGATGGTTCGGATCTGCTTGCCGCTTTGCTGGACGGGATGGACGCGGCACTGTGCGCGTTCGACGCCGACGGGGTCGTGACGCACTGGAACCGCGAGGCCGAGCGGATCCTCGGATGGAGCGCGGACGAGGCCGTGGGGCGCCGCGGTCTGGCCGGGTGGGCCGTGCGCACCGCCGACGCCGAGGAGGTCGAGGGACGGCTGCTGTCCGTCATGCACGCGCCCGGGCGGCAGGTGCACGAGTTCGCCCTGCTGACCAAGGACGGCGGGCGGGTGCTCGTCCGCACGCAGTCGGCCGCGGTGCGCGGGCCCGACGGAAAGCCGGCGGGGGTGTACTGCGCGTTCAGCGAGGTGCACGCGCAGATCGACCTGGAGCGTTCGATCGCGCTGAGCGAGGCGCTGTTCGAGGACGCCAGCTGGGGTGTCGTGCTGGTCGACGTGGATCTGCGGCCGGCCGTGGTGAACGCGCACGCGGCCCGGGCGCTGGGCACCGGCCGTACGTCGGTGCTGGGGCGGCCCCTCGGCGAGCTCCTGTCGCAGGGCGTGGAGGAGCTGGAGAGCGCGCTGGCGCATGTGCTGGCGGAGGGTGCGCCGCCCGCGCCCGCCGAGGTGTGGGTGACCGTGCGGGCGACGGAGGGCGAGAAGCGGCGGTGCTGGCGCAGCGGCTTCCTGCGGCTGGCCTCACCGCTCGCGGAAGAACCGGTTCCGCTGGGTGTGGGCTGGCTGTTCCAGGACGTGACGGAGGTCAAGCAGGCCGAGCAGGAGGCGTCCCTGCTGCGGTTCCGAATGCAGCAGCTGCACCGTGCGTCGCGGGCCGCGGCCGAGTGCGAGGACCCGGCGGAGGCGGCCACGGTCCACCTGGACTTCGCCCTGGCCGGTTTCGCCGACCACGCGGTGATCGACCGGGTCGCCGGCGGCGCGCTCACCGACACACAGGCCGAGGGGCCCGTCCGGCTGGTCCGGGTGGCCGCCACGCCGTCCGGCGCACCGGGCCCGAGCAAGCTGGCCGACCTGGCGGGCCTGCCCGTCCGCTACGCCGAGGGGCACCCGGCCCTGCAGTGCGTGGAGCGCCTGGGAGCCCTGCGCGCGAGCGCGGGCGGAGCCCCTCCCGAGGCGGCCCGCGAGTGGGCCCTGGCCCGCCAGTGGCCCCCGGACGCGGTGCACGCCCTGTGCGCGGTGCTGCGCAGCCGGGGCCGGACCCTGGGGGTCGTGACGTTCCTGCGGGGCGCGGGCCGCAGCGCCTTCGAGCGGTCCGACGCGATGTACGCGGAGGACGTGGCGGTACGCATCGCGGCATCCCTGGATCTCGCGGGGCTGTCGGGCGAGGCGTGAGGGGCCGGGCCCGCCCCGCCGAGCTTGTGGGAGCCCGGGCCGTCGCGGCACCCGCCCCGGGCCGCTCAGTGCCGGTAGAAGATCCGGTCGCGGTACTGCTCCATCACCCGGGTGTTCCAGTCGTGGCCGCCGTCGACGTTCCCGGAGCGCAGCAGGGGCGGTTCGATGCCGCGGTCGGCGAGGGTGGTGGCCGTCGTCGCCATGACGGCCTGGAGGACGGCCGAGGTGACGACCGTGGAGGCGGGGGCGAACGGGGCCGGGATGTCGTCGTGGGTGAGCTCCGCGTCACCGACCGCGATCTTCGAGTCGAGGACGAGGTCGCAGTGGTCCTTCAGATACGTGCCGGAGGCGTGCCGGGACTTCGTCTGCGAGGCGTAGGCCACCGAGGTCACGCCGATGACTTTCACGCCCAGGGCGCGGGCGTTCATGGCCATCTCCACGGGCAGGGCGTTGCGCCCCGACAGCGAGATGATCAGCAGGGCGTCGCCCTCGCGGAGCGGGGAGCTGTCGAGGACGGCGCTCGCGAGGCCGTCGACGCGCTCCAGGGCGGAGCCGAGCGGCGCGGGCATGACGTCGACGCCGACGACACCGGGCACCACGAGGAGGTTCATCAGCGCGAGACCGCCGGCGCGGTAGACGAGGTCCTGCGCGGCGAGGGAGGAGTGCCCGGCGCCGAAGGCGAAGAGCCGGCCGCCGTCCGCGACGGTGTCGGCCAGCAGCGTCCCGGCCGCGGCGATGCTGTCGGCCTCCTCGTCGCGGAGCCGCTCCAGCAGCCCGATCGCGGCGTCGAGGAACTGGCCGGCCGGCGCGCGGTCGCTCATACGGGGTCCCTTCGGGCTGGCCTGGGCGGCTTGTGTCGCGCATCACGGTGCGGTCTGGACCAGTGCGGTGTCAATACGGCCGTCGGGTGCCACGCGCCGGGCCCGGGGAAGTCGCCGAAGCCGGGCCCGGGGACGTCGCCGAAAGGGAAGTCCGTACCCTTGCGCCCGGCAGGGTAATCCCCGGCTTTCCCTCCCGAGGCCCGGTTGTCGGTGGTATCCGGCAGAATTGGGTGCAGGGCCAGCGCACACGCCGGTGAGCCGTCCAGCCTCCGGCAGATCTCATTCGAGGGGCACGTATGTCCGGACTGATCGACACCACGGAGATGTATCTCCGCACCATCCTCGAGCTGGAGGAAGAGGGTGTGGTCCCCATGCGCGCCCGTATCGCCGAGCGGCTGGACCAGAGCGGGCCGACCGTCAGCCAGACCGTGGCGCGGATGGAGCGGGACGGTCTGGTGTCCGTCGCCAGCGACCGGCACCTGGAGCTCACCGACGAGGGCCGCCGGCTGGCCACGCGCGTGATGCGCAAGCACCGCCTCGCCGAGTGTCTGCTCGTCGACGTGATCGGTCTGGAGTGGGAGCAGGTCCAC
This sequence comes from Streptomyces sp. WAC04114, assembly GCF_019733245.1. Classification (NCBI taxonomy): domain Bacteria; kingdom Bacillati; phylum Actinomycetota; class Actinomycetes; order Kitasatosporales; family Streptomycetaceae; genus Streptomyces; species Streptomyces sp. WAC04114. The sequence continues at coordinate 7,553 of NZ_JAIGQA010000162.1, read as the reverse complement.
GCGGAGGCGTGCCGCTGGGAGCACGTGATGAGCGAGGCCGTGGAGCGCCGCGTCCTGGAGCTGCTGCGGCACCCGACGGAGTCGCCGTACGGCAACCCGATCCCGGGTCTCGAGGAGCTCGGCGAGAAGGACGGCGCCGACCCGTTCCTGGACGAGGGCATGGTGTCGCTGGCCACGCTCGACCCGGGCGCCGAGGGCAAGACGGTCGTGGTGCGCCGGATCGGCGAACCGATCCAGACGGACGCGCAGCTGATGTACACGCTGCGGCGGGCGGGCGTGCAGCCCGGCTCGGTGGTGAGCGTGACCGAGTCGGCGGGCGGGGTGCTGGTGGGCAGCGGCGGCGAGGCGGCCGAGCTGGAGTCGGACGTCGCCTCCCACGTGTTCGTCGCCAAGCCCTGAGCCGACCGCCTGTCACGCCGGGGTCTACGTCAACTCCGGCTGTGGGTGCGGTTGTTGTGGCGTCGGCGGTCTCTTGGCGTGATCCGGACCGAATCCGGCCTCCAGTCCGCCGAATGGCAGCGCCCGTACGCTTCCCGTGCGACGCTGTCGCGTGAGGCATATGACCTGAGGGGCTCTGGGCCGTGGCTCGACAGCGATGTCGCCCGGCCGGGGAGGGGGCGGGAGGATGTGCCGCGGAGAAGTGGAGAGCCCCGGCGCCGTGTGGCGCCGGGGCCTGTCCTCCCCTGTGCTGACCCGGAGCCCCGAGCTCTCAGGGTCATTCCCCGCGGACCGGTTTCCCCGAGCGGTCCGCCCCCCGCTGAAGATCTCCCCTCGGCAGCGGCGATCAATCCCCGGGAGTGGTCACTCGAACGAGGGGTGTTGCCCGCGGAAACCCGATTCTCGAAAGCACATTCGATAGTCTGCGGGCGGCGCACGGCACACTTGCACCGACGGATACGGCAACCAGCACGGCAGAAGGCACAGCAGGCAGAACACGGTTCACAGGACCGGGCGGCTCGAGGGAGCCGTGGTCCGCGCGAAGCTTGGGGGGTGCCAGACATGGCGCGACGCATCGACGTGACCGGGACGGGCGGCGTACGCCTGGCGGCCTGGGAGTTCGGCGACCCGCCCAAGACCGATCCGGCGCAGGACGGCCAGGGGGCGCACGCCGGGCACACCGCACCGGAGGGCTCTCCAGGTGTGCTGTTACTGCACGGTCTCATGGGCCGGGCCTCGCACTGGGCGTCCACCGCCCGCTGGCTCTCCGGGCGTTACCGGGCGGTCGCCCTCGACCAGCGCGGCCACGGCCGCAGCGACAAACCCCCGCAGGGCTCCTTCACGCGTGAGGCCTACGTCGACGACGCCGAGGCCGCCCTGGAGCAACTGGGCCTCGCCCCGGTCGTCCTCATCGGCCACGCCATGGGCGCGCTGACCGCCTGGCAGCTCGCCGCCAGGCGTCCCGACCTGGTGCGCGGGCTGATCATCTGCGACATGCGGGCGTCCGCCCTCGGCGCCGCCTCCCAGCGCGAGTGGAGCCAGTGGTTCGAGTCCTGGCCGCTGCCCTTCGCCACCCTCGCCGACGTCCGCAAGTGGTTCGGCGAGGACGACCCCTGGGTGGAGCGGCCCAATCCGGCCCGTGGCGAGTTCTACGCCGAGGTGATGGCCGAGTCCCCGGACGGCTGGCGCCCCGTCTTCGAACCGGAGCAGATGCTCCGCTCCCGCGAGACCTGGGTCTACGACGCGCACTGGGAGGAGCTGACCCAGGTCCGCTGCCCCGCCCTGGTCCTGCGCGGCCTGGACGGCGAGCTGGGCCGCGCCGAGGCCCAGGAGATGGTCCGGGTCCTGCCCCGCGGCCAGTACGCGGAGGTCGCCGACGCCGGCCACCTGGTGCACTACGACCAGCCGGAGGCCTGGCGCGCCGCCATCGAACCGTTCCTGGACTCGCTGAGCGACAGCTGACACCGGCTCCCGGGGCCGGGCGGGTCCTCGCCGACCGGTCTTCGCGGGTCGGTTTCGGTCTTCGCCGTCTGGCTTCCGTGGGTCGGTGTGGGTCTTCGCCGACTGGCTCCCGGGGCCGGTGCGGGTCCTCGCCGACCTAGCTTCGGTGGGGCGGGCTCAGCCTTCGTCGCCGTCTGGCTTCCGTGGGTCGGTGCGGGTCTTCGCCGTCTGGCTTCCGTGGGTCGGTGTCAGCCCTCGCCGACCGGTTTCCGTGGGCCGGTGCCGGCCCTCGCCGATCGGCCCCCGCAAGCCGGTGTCACCCCTTGCTGACCGCTGCCAGGATCTCCGGCAGTCGCCGGGCCGTCCGCGGAGCGGCCAGTTTCAGTCCCGCCGCAGCGAGCAGCGCCCCGTAGGCCGTGCCCGCCGGCAGCAGCAGCCACGTCCAGTCGTCGCCGTCGGCGCTCACGTTCAGCCAGATCGTGAGCGCGATGACGGGCGCACAGAGCAGGGCGGCCGCCATCATCCCGCCGAAGATGGAGATCCAGGCGAGCCCGGTCTGCCCGGGGGCGACGTTCTTGTAGCCCTCCTGCGGGATGGAGTAGGGGAAGCGCGCGGACGTCCACGCCCCGGTCGCGAGCATCGCGCCCAGCAGCGCGAAGGACAGCCCCAGCGCCTCGGGCAGCCGCTGCCAGTCGCCCAGCATGGCCGTCGTCAGAACCGTCACGAGCGTGGCGTACGGCAGGGTGATCAGCAGCAGGGCGTACGCCCGGGCGCGCAGTTCGACGTAGGCGTCACGCGCCGAGGAGATGGTCATCGCGACCATCCAGAACGCCGACGTGTCCTGCCCGAACTGGTTGTACATCTGGATGCCGAGCATCCCGGCGGCGAAGCACGCGAAGTACACCGACCCGGTGCCCTGCCAGGCGTTGAACACCGGCACGATCAGCCCGATGGCCAGCGACGTCACCCAGGCGGCCTTGGTCTTCGGGTCGCGCCAGATGTACCGCAGGCTACGGTCCATGACCGTGCCCGTACGGCCGGAGGGCAGCAGCCGCGCGAGTCCGGTCGACGAGCGCTCCTTCGCGGCCGACTCGGCGCTCGGCAGGGTGGAGCCGTCGGGCGAGGTCATCAGCCGGGTCAGATGCCGCGACCAGAGCGCGAGCAACGCCACCAGCGCACCCGCGCTCAACGCCAGTTGCGCGACGGCCAGGCCGTAGGAGCCCTCGCTCACCGCGTGCACGGCCCCGATCGCCGACGCGGGCGGCACCCACTGGAGCACCTCGGCCGCCGGGTCGAGCTCGCCCAGCCCGGACGCCCCGAGCCGCTGCGCGCCGAAGTTGACGATCTGCGCCCCGATCGCGATGACGAGCCCGCTGAGCACCGCGAGGTCCCGCCCCTTGCGGCTGGTCAGCAGCCGTACGTTGGCGGCGGCGACGGCCCGCGCGAGGGCCACGCACACCAGCAGCGCGAGGACGACGGCGACGACCGCGACGGCGAACGCCGCCCCGCCCCGCGCCACCGCGACCACGGACCCGACCAGCAGGCACAGCGTGAACAACGGCCCGATGCCCACCAGCGAGGCCGTGAGCAGAGCCCGCACCAGCGGCCGGGGCCGCAGCGGCAGCATCACCAGCCGGGTCGGGTCGAGGGTCTCGTCACCGCTGGGGAAGAACAGCGGCATCACCGCCCACCCGAGCCCCAGTACCGCCACGGCGAGGACGACCACCGACTCGGCGTGCGCGTGCCCGCGCAGCGCGATCAGGCCGATCAGCTGGAGCGCTGCGAACAGCAAGGCGAAGACGGCCGAGGTGATGTAGGCGGCCTTCCGCCCGCCGGACTGCCGCAGCCCGTTGCGCAGCAGCGACAGCTTCAGCCGTACGAAGACCGGGGTGATCGCGGGGGCGCTCACCGCGCCCCGCCGCCCAGCCAGTCCAGGTCGGACCCGGCGTCCCGGCTCTGCGCGCCGACGAGTTCGAGGAACGCCCGCTGCAGCGACGGCGCGTCCCCGCGCACCTCGGCGAGCGTGCCGGTGGCGCGGATCCGCCCGGCGGCCATCACGGCGACCCAGTCGCACAGCGACTCGACGAGCTCCATGACGTGGGAAGAGAACACGACCGTGGCGCCCGAGGCCGTGTACCGCTCCAGGACGCCTCGGATGGTCTGCGCGGAGACGGGGTCGACGCCCTCGAACGGCTCGTCCAGGAACAGCACTTCGGGGTTGTGGAGGAGAGCGGCGGCAAGTCCGATCTTCTTGCGCATGCCGGTCGAGTAGTCGACGACCAGCTTGTGCTGGGCGCCGGCCAGGTCGAGGACGTCGAGGAGCTGCGTGGCCCGCTTGTCGACCTCGGCACCGGGCAGCCCGCGCAACCGTCCCGTGTACGCCAGGAGTTCCCGCCCCGACAGCCGCTCGAACAGCCGCAGCCCCTCCGGCAGCACCCCGATCCGGGCCTTCACCTCGACGGGGTCCCGCCACACGTCGTGCCCGACCACCTCGACGGTCCCGTGGTCGGGCCGGAGCAGCCCGGTCACCATGGACAAGGTGGTGGTCTTCCCGGCCCCGTTCGGCCCGACGAGCCCGATGAACTTGCCCGCGGGCAACTCGAGATCGACCCCGGCAACGGCGACCTGCTGCCCGAACCGCTTCCAGAGCCCTTCCACCCGTACAGCGCTGGATCCCATCGCGCCTCCCTCCGTCACCGTGCACCCTACGGCGGGGGATCGCGCTCAGGGGCGCGGGGAACTGCGCGAACAACCACAGGCGACCCGCACCCGCCACGAAAGGGCAACCACGCAGACGATCAGGCGCTCACCGATCCCTGCCGCACGCATAGGCCAACGGCGAGATCAACTCCTCCGCATCCGGCAGCCACCGATTGGCAGGCGTAGGCCGGCAGGCCCACTGCACAGCCCCACGGGACCCGAACCGCGTAGGCGGCGCAGCCACGTACGCCCCCTCACCCAGCACCGTCAGATCCAGCGACGACACCGACCACCCCAGCTTCCGCACCAGGTCGGGCACCTTGACCCCGGCCCCCGGCAGTACGAAGAACTCCATCCGCCGATCCGGGGTGAGCGTCACCGGCCCGAGCGTCAGCTCCATCCGCTCCATCCGCGCCAGCGCCAGGAACCCCGCCGTCTCCGGCACGGAGATCGCGTCGAACGTCCGCCCCGTCGGCAGCAGGATCGACGCGGTCGGCTGCTTCTGCCACATGCGCCGCGCGACCGTCGCACTGCCCGTCGCCTGCGTCGCCCAGTCCGGACGCGCCGGGTGCGACCCCGGCGCCGGACACGCCGTGTCACCGCAGGAGCAGCGCTGATTCCCGTCGACGGCTTCCAGCCAGGTGCCGGGGAACACGTCCCAGTGGCGTTCCTCGGCGTAGCGAACAGCGGTCTCCAGCAGCGATTCCCCGCGCTGCTTCGGGATCTGAGCGGCTTCGGTGCCGGCGATCGTCTCTTCCACGATGAACACAACTCTGGTCGTCACCAGGGGTTACGCCCGCCCGCGTGCGCGGGGGAGAGCATCGCCCCTGTTCCCGGGGCGCATGGGTGCATGTGCGGGGGCGCGCAGGAGGAACCGTGGCCGGAGCTGGGTAGCCACGAGTGGGGCCGGCAACAGCCGTTACCCCGGCATTCCTCACATGCCTCGCATTTTCACCTGGTGGGCGGGGCATTGATCTTCACGGCCGGATCTCTTCGCCGGGACGTGAGGGGCTCGGCCGCGGAAGACACGTCAACTCGGTGCGTGGGCAGGCACCGCAGCCTCAGGGGGTACGCCATGGCCGCAAGGCCGCTCGTCGCCCGGCAGCCGAACGAACGGCTCCAGGCGCTCATCCAGGAAGCCGGATGCTCCAACGCCGGCCTGGCCCGCCGGGTCAACATGTGCGGTGCCGAGCACGGCCTCGACCTGCGCTACGACAAGACGTCGGTGGCGCGGTGGCTGCGCGGACAGCAGCCACGGGGCCGGGCCCCGGCGATCATCGCCGAGGCCCTGGGCCGCAAACTCGGCCGTACGGTCACGATCGACGAGATCGGCATGGCCAACGGCAAGAACCTCGCCTCGGGCGTGGGCCTGCAGTTCTCGCCGACGGTACTGGGGGCCATCGAGCAGGTCTGCGAGCTGTGGCGCAGCGACGTGGGGCGGCGGGACTTCCTGTCCGGCTCCTCCGTCGCCGCGTCCGCGCTGGTCGAGCCCAGCCGCGACTGGCTGATCTCCTCGCCCGACGCGCAGGTGTCGCGCTCGGCGGGGCCGCGGGTGGGGCAGTCCGACGTACAGGCGGTCCAGGCCATGACGCAGGCGCTGGTGGACCTCGACCACCAGTACGGCAGCGGGCATGTGCGGCCGGTCGTCGTGCACTACCTCAACAGCGTGGTCTCGGGGCTGCTGGCGGGGTCCTACCGGGAGGCGGTCGGGCGGGACCTGTTCGCCGCGGTGGCCCGGCTGACCGAGCTCGCCGGGTACATGGCCGTCGACACGGGCCAACCCGGCCTGGCCCAGCGCTACTACATCCAGGCGCTGCGCCTGGCGCAGGCCGCCGGGGACCGCGGCTACGGCGGGTACGTCCTCGCCGCTTCCATGAGCCATCTCGCCGCGCAGCTCGGAAACCCGCGGGAGATCGCGCAGTTGGCGCGGGCGGCGCAGGAGGGGGCGCGGGGGCGCGTGTCGCCGCGGGCGGAGTCGATGTTCCTGGCGGCGGAGGCGCGCGGGCACGCCCTCATGGGCGACGTGCGCGCCGCCCAGTCCTCGGCGGGGCGCGCGGTGAGCGCCCTGGAGGCGGCCGACCCGGCCGCCGGGGACGACCCGGTGTGGATCGCGCACTTCGACGAGGCGTATCTGGCCGACGAGTTGGCGCACTGCCACCGGGATCTCGGGCAGGCCGAGGCGGCGGCCCGGTGCGCGCAGGAGTCGCTGGCCGGGCACCCCGAGACGCGGGCGCGCCGCCGGGCCATCGGATATGTGCTCTTGGCCGCGGCGCAGGTGCAGCAGCGCGAGATCGAAGAGGCGTGCGCCACAGGCATGAAGGCCGTGGAACTGCTGGAGGGGCTGCGCTCCAATCGGGGCGCCGAGTACCTGGAGGACTTCCAGCAGCGGCTGGAGCCGTACCGGGACGAGGCGGTGGTAAGGGAGTTCGGCGCGCGGCTCGACCTGCAGGCGGCGGCGTGAACACGAGGTCTGCGGATGCGTGAACGTGCGGGAAACGGCGGCTCGGCGCGCAGGAGGTGACATGAGCAGCGCGCCGTGAGCCGGTGGTGTTACCGCGCTCACAGGGCATGAGGTCGTGCCCTGTGCTGCGTGGCACGGGGCTCTGGGGACCCGGTAGCGTGACCCGACGATTCACAAGGTCCCCCATTAGTAGGAGTCCCGGTGACGCAGAGTGGACAGGGCGAGGAGCCCTCGGCGCGCCCCGCGCGCGAAGGCATCGTGCTGCCCTCCGACGGTGGCGAACCCCTGCTGCCGGGCACGACGGGCGGACCCGCCGACGCCCCCGGCCGCCGGCCCGCCCCGCCGTCGACGGCCGGGCCGCAGGCCGCGGCCCCCGCGGAGGGCCAGACCTGGGGCCAGCCGTGGGGCCCCGACGCGCAGCAGGCCCCGCCCGCGCAGGGTCAGACGTGGCAGGCCCAGTCCGAGCAGTGGAGCACCCCGGAGCAGCCCGCGTGGGACGCGCAGCCTTCGGGAG
>NZ_JAIGQA010000161.1:0-19041 GCF_019733245.1 Streptomyces sp. WAC04114 | reverse complement strand
GTATAAGAGGCGGGCTGCCGCGACGGCCTCGGGCGTGGGAGCCGCCCCCGGCCGCTACGACGGCGGCGGCTCCCACGCCCGAGGCGGTCGCGGCAGCCGCACTCCGCGGCGCCGGGCGGGCAGGGGCCGGCGGTACCTGCGGACGGCGGCCGTCCTGTCGTCCCTGCTGCTGCTCGGCGGCGCCGGCACGTACGTCTGGGCCGACACCCGGCTCAACCAGGAGGTCGACCTCGGTGCGCTCGGCGCGCGGGTGCCGGCCGGAGAGGGCACCACCTATCTGGTCGTCGGCTCCGACAGCCGCGAGGGGCTGTCGGAGCAGGACCGGAAGGACCTCAACACCGGCTCGGCCGAGGGCCGCCGCACCGACTCGGTGATCCTTCTGCACACCGGCGCGAACGGCGCCACGATGCTCAGCCTGCCGCGCGACTCCTGGGTGACCCTCCCGCCCTACGTCGACCCCGGCACCGGCCGCAGCCACCGGGCCGCGCCGGACAAGCTCAACGCCGCGTTCTCGCTGGGCGGTCCGGACCTGCTGGTGCGGACCGTGGAACGCAACACCGGCGTGCGCGTCGACCACTACGCGGAGATCGGCTTCGCCGGTTTCGTGGGGGTGGTCGACGCCGTCGGCGGGGTGGACCTGTGCCTCGACAAGGCCGTCCGGGACGAGGACTCCGGCGCCGACCTGCCCGCCGGATGCCAGACCCTCGACGGCGCCGAGGCGCTGGCCTTCGTACGGCAGCGGAAGCAGGAGGCCCAGGGGGACCTGGGCCGCACCCGCAACCAGCAGAGATTCCTCGCCGCCCTCGCCCGCAAGGCCGCCACCCCGGCCACCCTCGCCGACCCGTCGAAGTCGTTCCCGACCCTGGACGCGGGCCTCGACACCCTCATCGTCGACGAGGGCACCGAACTTCCGGACCTCATGGGGCTGTTCGAGGCCCTGCGGAAGGCCACGGGCGGTGAAGGGCGGCGGATCGACGTGCCCGTGGCCGACCCGGACCTGCGCACCTCCAAGGGCAGCGCGGTGAAGTGGGACGACCGTCGGGCCCGCGCCCTGTTCGACGCCCTGCGCGAGGACAGGCTGCCCGGCTGACCGGCGGGCCGCTCACTGCGCGAGCTTGGAGTTCTGCGCCTTCACCACGTTCGCGGGCATCTTGGCGTCGCTGGGCCGTGTGCTGTCGGCGATGGCGAAGCCGTTCACCGAGAAGTAGACGGCGAGCACGTCGCCCTCGCGGACGGCTTCGGTGCGCAGGGTGTGGGTGACCCCCCGGAACGTCATCGCCGAGTGGAAGGCGACGGCACCGCTCGTCGTGCCCTTCTCGGCGGTGACCGACTCGTAGGCCGTGGAGTTCTTGCCCGCCTTCGCGGTGAACCCGCCGCCGCACTCCGGTACGGCCTTCGCGAGCCCGGCCAGCAACGACTCGGCCTCGGCCGCCGGCTCGTACGAGGCGAGAGTGATGTACGTGCTCTCCTTGCCGTAGCCCGCCCCGGCGGTGCGTACGAGGTCGGCCTGCGGCTCACCGAGCGGGAGTTGGTTCATCGCAAGGGCGAGCGGGGCGCAGCCGGGCTTGTCGACCTTGAGCTCATCGGGGGACTTGGCGAAGGCGTACTGGGCTTCCGGCTCGGACACGTTGTATCCGGGCAGGTCGTCCTGCGTCACGATGGCCTTCGCCAGCCTCTGGGCCGGAGTGATCTGCTTGGTCTTCGGCGTCGTCGGCGAGGCGGAGGGCTTGTCCTCACCGCCCGAGCAGGCGGTCAGTGCGGAGGTCAGGGCCAGGACGGAGACGACGGCCAGGGCGGCGCGCTTCAATGGGGGGCTCCTAGGTGGCTGATCGAGCGATGATCATGGCATGGCGGGCTGGGGAGGCTCCTCAGTGGACACCTGCTGCCCCCCTCACCCTGTCGACGAGCCGGCCGACGCCGTCGGGTACGGCGGTCAGAGGGCTGTCGGTGATGTCGTAATAGGGGAGGCGGGTGTTGCCGAGGGCGGGGCCGGGCAGCTTGAGCAACCGGCCCGGGATGCCGCCCGGTTCGGCGACGGCCACGTCGTGGCAGGGCGCGCAGACGGGGAGCAGGCGGCGGCGGTTGCCGTCGGCCGTGACGCGTACGTGGTGGCGGTGTTCGGCGGGGCCGTGCAGCGGGTTGACGCCGCAGCACAACTTCGACGGCCGTCCGGTGAGGGCAGCCCGGCCCGCTCGGGCGAGCACGATGACGGCGACCAGGGTCGTGGGATCCACCCCTGGTCGCCGGGCGCGGCCGGGGTCGCCGTCGACCAGGAGCAGGGCGGTGTCGAGACGCTCCCGGTCGCGAGCGTGGTCCTCCGGGTCGAACTCGGCGCTGAGTGCGATGAGTTCGTTGTACGCGGTGCGCCGGAGGTACGACGTCGACGGAGCGGTCGGGGCCGTGATCGGCATGCGGTCGAACGACTCGGGTACGGGTGAGCGCCGGCGAGCACACCCTCCCGGCCCTGTACTCCACCGACTTCTGGCCCGGTCTGATCGTGGGCGCCTTCGCGGCTCTCCTGCTGACGGGCCTCGCGGCCGGTCGGTGCGCGGGGTCTCGTCGAGGAAGGTCATCAGCCTGTCGAGACGCTCGCCAAGGAGGTGGTCGTCGGCCTCGTCCGCCCTGCCGTCGCCCAGGGTGAGGGAATCCGGCAGGTCGAAGGACAGATGGCTCGAGTCCAGGCGCAGGCCGTGGTTGAGGACGTCGATCGTGCCGTCGTCCGGATCGGCGACGACGTACACACCGTCCTCGCCCACCTTGGCGTGCACCGCCGCGGCGAACAGGTCCGCGTCGCCGGCTGCTTCGCTCTCCGGGGTCTGCGGCACGAGGGAGACGTAGACGGGGCCGCCGCCGTCGGAGCGCCGGAAGTCCCGGATCCGCTCGTGCAGCCGGTCCAGTTGCCGGGCGTCGAGGACGCGCGGGCTCTCCGGATCGGCGTAGACGGGGTCCTGTTTCAGCCCCGCCGCGACCCGTTCCACGCGGGCGGACATCTCGGCGGGGGTGGGGGGCCGCGCCGCGCTCGACCTGGTCTCGTCGAAGACGACGGGAGCGGTGAGGGCGATCGCGGCGGCGGACAGGAGCGCCACGCCCGGGACGATCAGGCGCAGAGCGGGCTTTCCGGTGCGCCCGCGCCTCGCGTACGCCGCGAGCAGCAGGATCGACAGCGGTACGCCGGTGAGCAGGATCCCCGTGAGGAACGACTGGTTCTGGCGGTCGGACGGGCCGATGTACATCTCGGCGGGTTCGTCGTCCCCGTATCTCTCGCGTGCGGCCTCGGCGCGGGCGGCGGCCTTCTTCTCGCCCTGTGCGATGACCTCGACGAAGCGCTCGAAACTCGCCAGAGCGCCTGCGTCGTAGGCAAGTTCGTACACCGTGACGGTGACTGCGGCCTCAGCGGGGGCGCGCACGCCGTAGGCAGTGGCCCGCGCGACGGCCGTCCCTTCGATCAGGACGTACAGTCCGTCGCGCCCGAGCCGGTCGTGCACGGCGCCGAGCAGCTGGTCCCCCTCGGTGCTGCTCATCATGGGCAGGACCAGGACGTAGGTCGGGACGCCGGTCTTCTTCGCGAGCCTCGCGAAGTCGGGGGCGGTGGATGGGGGTAGTTCGCGCGGGAGTTGGTCGGTGACGTGGACCGGGCTCTCGCGCAGGCGGTCGGCGAGGTAGGCGGCCTGGGCGTCGGGAGCCGGGTCCGCGCCACGGGCCGGGGCGGTGGTCGTGGCCCGGGTGTCGGGAGTCGTGTCCGTCGCGTGGGCGGGGGTGGCGGTCGCGAAGACGACGGGCAACGCGCAGAGTGCGAGGAGGAGTCGGAGTGCGCGGGCGCGGACGTTGCTCCGGCCCGGTATCCGTCCTGCCCAGGCGTGGTTCGTCCTGACTGCTCTCACCGGTGAGCCCCCCGCGGTCCGATCGCTGTCCGCGCGGAACTCTACTCGGGCTTCGCGAGTGCTACAGGTCGCACCGGTCGCGGTGTGGCCGCTTCGCCGGCCGGGCCCATCAGGATGCCGTGGTCTCGTGGAGGGAGAGGACTGGTACCGGTAGTCACTGCTCTGCTCTGCTCAGCCCGGTGTCCCGAGCCGCGCGGCCGGAGACCCACCCGCTGGGCCCCGGCGGACCCGTAGTGCTAGAGATCCCCCATGCGCATCCTGGACCTCGAGATCGCCCGCCACGACTGGCAGGCGATGACCTGCGGTTGCGACCGAAGCGCGGACCATGTCCCCGAGGACTTCCTCGCCGCGTTGGACGGCCCGCTCCCGGCCCGGGTCGGGGAAGGCTGGGCGGACAACCACGTCTACATCCAGTCCAACCTCATGGAGCCGGCGTACGCGACCGCGATGATGCTCGTCGCCGCTCTTGCCGACCGGCAGGTGCCGCTCGCCTGGCGATCGCACATCCTGGCCGTGCTGAGCCACCTCACGGGCGGTGAGCAGGAGGACATCGCGGCGAGGTGCAAGGAGGCGGTGCACGGGTGCACGGAGATCCTCTTCGAGGAGATCGCCACCGGCCGCTGCGCGATGGCCGCGGCCCACGCCTTCGAGGTGCTGACGGAATTCGCCGACCTGAAGGACAGGTTGCGCACCTACCAGGCGGAGGCCCGGGCGCATCTTCCGGCGGATCTCCGGCCGGGACGCCTGGACCTCGATGCCCTCCAGGAGTGACACCGGCGGGCGTCGACGTCACCCCCGCGAGGTCATCCGCGCGCGATGCCCACCCCCGCTTCGTGAGTGAATCGTGCAGGCATGATGGCCGACAGGTGACGAACCGGCCGCTCGGCAGGCGCCGTTGGGACCGATGGCGATTCGCTGGCGCACAGGTGGTGCTGTCATCCGGGGCTGCTCCCGGACGGGTTGACCGCGCCTGACGTTGCAGATGGATAACAGGCCGTGCCCTGCGGTCCGTGGGGCCGGACGCGCCTTGAGGGGCTTATGTGCGGCTGATACGGTGCGATGGCTTGACACTCACCCCCAGTGCTGGCTATTCGCCCAGGTCGGGCGGGTACGTCCGGCCCGTCCCGCACTTCTCCGTGCGGGTCGACGCGGGTGAAGTGTCCGAATTTGAAGGCACATGACAGACATCTTCTTGGGTGTACGGGGAGCGGTTGCGTGAAGATCCAAGAGCGTACGGGGGCGGGCGCCGGTCGTTCCGCCGCTCCGGCTCAGCCGTCGGTCGGCGACCGGCTTCCCACCCCGCCTCGCGAGCGCAAACCGGCACTGGCCGCGCTCGCGGTGCTGCTGATCCTGGTGGGCGCGCTCGGTGTGACGATGCTCGTGCTGCAGGTCGGCAACCGGGTCGAGGTCGTCAAGGTGACGAAGGAGATCCAGGCCGGGGAGTCCGTCGGCACCAACGTGACCTCGGTGATGGTCGCCGCCGACGACAGCATCAACTACGTCAAGTGGGACCAGCTGGCCACGCTGAAGACCCTCAAGGCCAAGTCCACGATCTACTCCGACACGGTCGTGATGGGCCAGATGTTCGCCAAGAAGGCCAGCCTGCCGGCGGGCAAGGCCTCCGTGGGCCTCGCCCTCAAGGAGGGCACGTACCCCGCGGACCTCAAGGCCGGTGACCTCGTCTCCGCCTACCGTGTCAGCTCCACCGGCTCCGGCTCGAACAGCTCCGACAGCAACAGCGGTTCGGGCGGCACCTCCTCCTCCGGCGGCGCCCTCGTCGACAACGCGCGAGTGAACACCGTCGCGGCGGACGACGACGCCACGGTGAGCACGGGCAACCTCTCGATCACCGTCCTCGTCGACCAGGCCGACGCGGCAGCGCTCGCCTCGGCGGCGGCGGCGAACCAGGTCGCCATCGTGCACGTCCCCGGCAACTAGAAGGCGGCACTCGACCCATGGCGCTCATCGCTCTCGCCGCCGACAAGGGTTCCCCCGGCGTCACCACCGCGGCCGTCGCGCTCTCGGCGGTCTGGCCGCGGCGCGTCCTGCTCGCCGAGGCGGACCCGGCGGGCGGTGACCTCGTCTACCGCAGTGCCGCCGCGCACGGCGGACCGCTCAACCCCAACACCGGCATGCTGTCCATCGCCGCCACCGCGCGCCGCGGCCTCGTGCCCGACCAGCTCTGGGACCACGTACAGCCGCTGAGCGGCGGGCTGGAGGTCCTCGTCGGGCTCGGTATCGCCGAACAGGCCGCCGGACTCGCCGGGTTGTGGCCCACCCTCGGACACGCCTTCAACTCCCTCGCCGACTCCCCGCACGCCGCCGCCGACGTCATCGCCGACTGCGGGCGCATCAGCGGCGACACCCCGGCCGTGGAGATGTTCCCGCACGCCGCGCTCGTGCTGCTCGTCTCGCGCACCGAGCCCGAGGCCATCGCCCGCGTCCGTGACCGTGCCGCCGCCCTCGCCGGCAAGCTGCACGGCGGACCGCGAGGCGCCGCGAGCCTCGGCACCCCGATGATCGGTGTCGTCCTGATCGCCGACACCGGCACGGCCGGCAAGCTCGCCTCGCAGGTCAACGACATGCTGGTGCACGCCCAGACCGGAGCCCGCGTGGTCGGCACCATCGCCGACGACCCGACCGGCGCCGACCAGCTGGCCGGCCGCAAGCGCGGCCGCCTCGACAAGTCGCTGCTGATCCGCTCGGCCCGCAAGGTCGCCGCCGACATCTACCAGCAGTACGGCGCCGCCTGGGCCGCCTCCGCGCAGGCCGACCAGGCGCCCCAGGCCCACCACGCCCCGCACGCCCCGGGCCGGACGCAGGGCCACGCGGGGGCCGGCGCATGACCGCTGTCGACCACCAGTTGGTCAAGCGGTTCCGCCAGGACGCCGGCGACCGCATCGCCGAGCAGCGCCGGCAGGACCAGGTCGCGGGCGTCACCCCGATGTCCACGGAGGACGAACGGCAGTACGCCCGGGCCGTCATAGCCCAGATCCTGGAGGAGCACGCCCGCTCCGAGATCAACGCGGGCCGTACGCCGCTGGACGCGGAGACCGAGGAGCAGTACGCGGCCGCCGTGCACGCCGCGCTGTTCGGCGTCGGCCGACTCCAGCCGCTGCTGGACAACCCCGAGGTCGAGAACATCGACATCAACGGCTGCGACCAGGTGTTCATCGGGTACGCCGACGGCCGTGAGGTGCAGGGCGACCCCGTCGCCGAGACCGACGAGGAGCTCATCGAGCTCATCCAGGTGCTCGGCGCGTACTCCGGTCTGTCCTCCCGGCCTTTCGACTCGGCCAACCCGCAGCTCGACCTGCGCCTGCCCGACGGCTCGCGTCTGTCGGCCGTCATGGACGTCACCCGGCGCCCCGCTCTGTCCATCCGCCGCGCGCGCATGGGCAAGGTGTTCATCTCCGACCTCGTCGGCAACGGCACCCTGTCGCCCGAGGTCGCCCACTTCATGGCCTGCGCGGTCCGCGCCCGCAAGAACATCATGATCGCCGGCGCCACCAACGCCGGAAAGACCACGCTCCTGCGCGCCCTCGCCAACGAGATCCCGCCGCACGAGCGCCTCATCACCGTCGAACGGGCCCTGGAGCTCGGCCTCGACACCTTCCCCGACCTGCACCCCAACGTCGTCGCCTTCGAGGAGCGCCTTCCCAACTCCGAGGGCCAGGGCACCATTTCGATGGCGGAACTGGTGCGACGCTCGCTGCGTATGAACCCCTCCCGGGTCATCGTCGGTGAGGTCCTCGGCGACGAGATCGTCACCATGCTCAACGCGATGTCGCAGGGCAACGACGGCTCTCTGTCCACGATCCACGCCAACAGCTCGCACGAGGTCTTCAACCGTATTTCCACCTATGCGTTGCAGGCCACGGAACGGCTGCCCATCGAGGCCAGCCAGATGCTGATCGCGGGCGCGGTCAACTTCGTCGTCTTCATCCAGCGGCGCAACAACTTCGGCAACGGCGGCCGCCTCCAGCGCATGGTCACCTCCGTCCGCGAGGTCAACGGCGTCGACGGACGCGTGCTGTCCAGCGAGGTGTTCGCGGAGGCCCCCGACGGCCGGATCGTGCCGCACGCCCCCATAGCCTGCCTGGAGGAACTGATGGCACACGGCTACCGGCCGTCCGGGACCTGGGGGTGAGCCGGGGATGACCACGAATCTCGCGGCACTCGGCTCGCTCGGTTCCATGGGCGGCTTGTTCTCCACCACCGTCCTGTACTCGATAGGAAGCGGTGTCGCCGTCGGCGGCGGCCTCGCCCTCCTCCTCATCGCCGTCCGCGGGCTGCCCGCCAAGCCCGACCACGAGAAGCAGAAGGCCGCCGAGCGGGCGAGCGAACTGATCCGCTTCGCCGGGCAGCGCGGCTCGCTCGCCGCCATCGTCGGCCTGGTGGTCCTCGTCCTCACCCGCTGGGCGGTCGCGGGCATCGCGGCCGGTGTCCTCGTCTTCTTCTGGGACCGCCTGTTCGGCGGCGCCGGTGAGGAACGGGCCGCCATGCGCCGCGTGGAGGCCCTGGCCTCCTGGACGGAGTCCCTGCGCGACACCATCGCCGGCGCCGTGGGCCTGGAGCAGGCCATCCCGGCCTCCGCCCGCGCCGCGGCACCCGTCCTGCGACCCCACCTCGACGCCCTCGTCGACCGGCTGCGCGCCCGCACCCCGCTGCCCGAGGCGCTCCAGCAACTCGCCGACGAGATCGACGACGCCTCCGCCGACATCATCGTCGCGGCCCTCATCCTCAACGCCCGCCTGCGCGGCCCGGGTCTGCGCCAAGTCCTCGGCGCCCTGGCCAAGTCGGCCCGCGAGGAGGTCGACATGCGCCAGCGGGTCATGGCCCAGCGCGCGTCGACCCGCAGGTCCGTGAAGATCGTCGTCGCGGTCTCCGTCGCCTTCGTCCTCGGCCTGTCGATCTTCAACCGCGACTTCGTCGAGCCGTACGGTACGGCCGTCGGCCAGCTCGTCCTGGCCTGTGTCTGCGGCCTGTTCGCCCTCGGCTTCTGGTGGCTGCGCAAGCTGTCCACCATCGAGACGCCGGAGCGCTTCCTGGTCCGTGACGAGGCCTCCGTCCAGTTCGTCCGTCCCAGGACGCCGTCGCACGCGCAGTCCCAGCAGCGGATGCCGCAGGAAGAAGGGGCACGCTGATGGATCTCACGATGCCGCTCGTCGTCGGCGCCGTCCTCGGCCTGGGCATCTACGCCCTCGTGCGAGCCCTCATGCCCGGCAAGCGCAGCGCGATCTCACAGGTCGCGCGGATCGACGCGATGCGAGCCCGCGGCTCGGCCTATGAGTCGGCCCGCGTGGAGCGGGAGAAGGGACGCCTGGGCGCACTGCGGGCCGAAGTCGGCCTGCGCGTCTCGGAGTTCTACCTCCAGCAGGGCTGGGAGCAGCGCTCGCTGCGCGCGGACCTGGCGGTGCTGGACCGCAGCTGGGAGAAGTTCCTGGCGACGAAGGTGCTGCTCGGCGTGGCCGGCCTGTTCTTCGGCCCGTTCCTGTTCGCCATCGTCTACACGCTGGGCTTCGGCCGCAGCCCGATCATCCCGGTCTGGCTGGCCCTGCTCTTCGCGGTCGTCTTCTTCTTCCTGCCCGACCTCGAAGTGCGCCGCGACGCCGCCGAGAAGCGGCGCGACCTGCGGCGTGTGATCGGCGCCTACCTCGACCTGGTGTCGATGAGCCTCGCCGGCGGACGCGGTCTGCCCGAGGCCCTGATGGCGGCGGCCGAGATCTCCGACGGCTGGGCCAACCAGCGCATCCGCAACGCCCTGTCCGACGCCCGCATCACCGGCGTCAGCCAGTGGCAGGCACTCGGCGCGCTCGGCGAGGAGATCGGCGTCGAGGAACTCAAGGACCTCTCCGCCTCCCTGGCCCTCGTCGCGGACGACGGTGCCAAGGTCCGCGAGTCCCTCGCCTCCCGCGCCGAGACCATGCGGCACCGCGAACTCGCCGAGATCGAGGGCAGCGCGGGCGAGAAGTCCCAGTCGATGCTCGTCGCACAGCTGCTGTTGTGCGCCGGGTTCCTGGTGTTCCTGATCTTTCCGGCGGCGATGCGGGTGTTCCAGGTGCAGTGAGCCGTGCGTGAGCCTTGCGGCGAACTCGCGATGAGCTCGCAGTGAGCGACCTTCACAACTCCAGAACTTCCGTGAACCGATTTCGAAAGGACAAGACGTCATGAACGGACGCAACTTCCACACCGGCATCCCCGCCGTGGACTTCCTCGTCACCTTCCTCCAGGCCCGCACCGAGCGGGCCCGCTCCGGCGAGCTGGACCGCGGTGCCTCCGCGGTCGAGTGGGTCATCATCTCCGCGGTCGTCGTGGCGATCGTCGGTGTCGTGGCCGCCATCATCAACGCCGCGCTCAGCGAGGGCGCCAACAAGGTCGGCGACTGCATCAAGGGCGCCGACGCAGGCAAGACCTGCTGATCGCCTCAGGGCCATCAGGACCATCAGGAGCATCAGAGCAACGGGGTTCACGGGGATGCCGGCAGACGTCAGCAGACGGATACGCCGCTGGGTGCGGGCCGCACGGGAACGGGCGGCCACCCGCGGCGACTCAGGCATGACCGCGATCGAGTTCGTGCTGCTCACCCCGGTCCTCTTCTTCATGATCTTCGCGACCGTGCAGTTCGCCCTGTACTTCTTCGCGGACCACGTCGCCCAGGCGGCGGCCCAGGCCGGAGCCCGCAAGGCCCGTGCCACGGCCGACGAGCAGCCGGGGGCGTGGCGGGGCGAGGCGCGGGACGTCGTCGACAGCTACATCCGCCAGCTCGGCCCCCAGCTGGTCCTGTCCCCGGACGTGACGATGGTGCAGCCGGAGCAGAACACGGTGGGCGTTGAGATCGCGGCCAGGGTCCCGACGGTGTTCCCCGGGCTGGATCTGACGGTGCACGCGCAGTCGGTGGGGCCGGTGGAGCGGTTCGTACAGGAAGAGGGCAACTGAATGTCCGTCCCTTCCCTCGCCCAGGGCCGCCGGTCCGCGGACGACAGTGGCCTGTCCACCGTCGAGGTCGTGATCCTCGCGCCGGTGATGATCCTCTTCATCCTGGTCCTGGTGGCCTTCGGCCAGCTCGTGGACGGCCGCGGAGCACTCGACGGAGCGGCCCGGGACGCGGCCCGCGCGGGTTCGATCCAGAAGGACCACGCGACGGCCATGGCCGAGGCCAGGAAGGCCGCCGAGGCGAACCTGGCGGACGTCTGCTCGGGCCCCGTGACCGTCACGCAGACCAGCCAGGGCTTCGAACCGGACACCATCTTCACGGTCGAGGTGAGCTGCCAGGTGCGGGGGCTCGCCATGCTCGGCCTGGACGTCCCGACGACCCTGTCGGCGAGCTTCAGCTCCCCGCTCGACCCGTTCCGGAGGTCGGCGTGAGACGCCTTCGTTCCTTCGGGCCGGCCTGGTGGGCCGCCCGTGCCGCCCGTCTGGACGACCGCGGCTCCGGCGCCGGCGCGGTTATCATCTTCACGCTCGTCTTCCTCTCCCTCTCCGCGTTCGTCATCGACGGCGGCCTGTCCATCTCCAAGCGGGAACGCGCCGCGGACATCGCCGAACAGGCGGCCCGTTACGCGGCCCAGGACATCGACCGCGACGCCCTCTACGAGAACGAGGGCGGCCCGGCGCCGATCAACTTCGAGAACTGCAACGCCCGCGTGAAGGCCTTCGCCCGCGAGATGGACATGACGGGCGCGGACATCGGCGCGACCCACTGCGTGGCGGCGAACGCCGAGCAGGTACAGGTCGAGGTCCAGCTCACGTACTCCCCGGTCTTCACGGGCATGTTCTACGGCGGTGACGTGGTGGTCCACGGCGAAGCGGTGGCGGAGAACGAGGTCGGCTGAGCCGGTCCGGAACCTTCGGCGAATCTGCACACCGTTCACCGTGAGGTCGGGACGGGGTGGGGCAGGACCCGAGTCCGGCTCATTTCTTCTGTTGCGGAACGCATTTCCACGCCGCGAAGTGGCAGAAGGTGTGAAGACCGCGGGTTTTCGCGTGACCGAATGGTCACACCGATGAATTCACGCCCAGAAATCCACGCACATCTCCATCCACGGACTGGGCACTGACTGGCCGCCCCTTCTTCCGACGTGCTTTGATCGGTCACGCTCGAGCACTTCGAATTGTTGAACGAAGGGAACCGCCCCCCATGGCCTTCACCCCGCAGATCCAGACCGCCCAGATGTCCGACGCCGAGCTGGACTCCATCGCCGGCGGCCAGGCGGGCGGTGCTGCCGCGGGTGCCGGTGCCGCAGCCGGTCTCTACGTCGAGACCACGGCCGCCGGCCTCACCGCCGGCGTCGGCGGCGGCCTGGGCCTCGCCGTCTCGCCGCAGGGCATCGCGGCGGACCTGCACCTCAACGCGGCCGTCGCCTCCTGACGAACGCGCAGGAAAGGCCCCGGATCTCCGGATCCGGGGCCTTTCCTGCGCGTTCGTCATCCAGCTTCTTGAACTCGCGCACGACGGCATCGGACATACTCGCCAGCGCGTCGAGCTGCTGCGTGATGTCCTCGCGCCCGTCTTCCCAGTTGGACTCGAAATCACCGAGCGCGTCATTGACACTGCCGTCGGCGATGTCGTCCTTGTACGACTCGAAGAGCTTCTTGGTGTGATTCAGCCGCGTCTTGATGGACCGCAGCCGACGCCCGTAGCTCTCCAACTCGGTCAGCGGGAGCGCGAGGTCGCTCTTGCCCTTGCCCATTCGGCAGTCTCCCTGGAGTTCAACGCCGGCATCTCGTCTGAACCGTACCCCGGCCCGGAGTTTCTCCCGGCGGGTATGTCATCGGGCTCTCGCGTGACGTCAGATCTCCTTCGGGAGCGAGGCGAGGAAACCATCGGCTTCATCTTTCACGTAACGGGACAGGTCGGTCAAGACTGGCTACGGTCGACGGGCTGAGGCATCGACGGGGTTCCTTTCGTGGTCCCGGCTGTCGAGGAAGGCGATTCCGCCGTTCACGGGGGCAGGGTTCAGGCGGGTTCTGCAGCTCCTCTGTGTCGTAGGGGTTGTGATTCGGTTGGGAGTTGATCGACCCGACCGGGTCCTTCTCGATGTTCTCGAGCTTTGCGATCGCCTTCTGGGTGTCGCCCCGTAGCCCCAGGGGGCCGGCGAGAGGTACCGGGCACTCTCGGGGTCGTAATAGCGGAAGTAGTTGTAGTGGAGGTCCGGCTCCGGGTCGTAGTGCCGGCCCGGAAACCGCAGGGGTGTGTACGCGGAACCGCGCTGTTCTGGTCCGACGGCTTCTCGGCGGTTGTCGTCCTCAGAGCGCGGCGAGACACAGGCCCGTCTCTCCGTTGTCCGATCGTCGTCAGGTGTGGCATGGCGGTTGCGCACGCGGTTGTTGGCCCGCCGTCCGGCACGCGCCCCGTCAGCGGTTGATCGACTGGATCTCCTGGACGTTCATGTCCTGGGTCGTTTCGAAGGTGCCGTCGGGCAGTTTGCCGCCGGTGCCGTCGGAGCCTTCCCAGGTGATCTGCCAGGTGACGCTGGCGGAGAGCTGGTAGGGGGTGCCGTCGGTGGCGCGGAGGTAGCGGATGCCGCACGGCGGGGTCTTGTCGGCGGCGCCCTTGGTGTAGGGGGTGCCGATGGAGCCGTCGTCGTTGATCTCGCAGTCGCCGGAGGCGGGGAACACCTCGGCGTCCTCGGTGCCCGGGTCGAGGTGGAGGGCGACCGGCTTGGCGGTGGTCTCCGCCCACAGGCCCGTACCCGGGAGCTCCGCGCGGACCTTGACGTCCTTGAAGGTGCCCTTGTCCAGCCAGACCCAGGTCGGGAGGTTCACCGTCGACTTGGCGGCGGGCTTCAGCTCCACCTCGGTCTCGGGGACCTTGACCTTGTCGTAGGCGTAGTCGGCGAGGGTCTCGGGGGTGGGGGCGTTGGGCACCTTGGGGATCTCGCCGGCGTCCTGCCAGAACATGAGCCGGCTGCACAGTGACGTGTCATCGATCCCGGTCACGTCGGGTGCCACCCCGCGCCAGAAGTACCCCTTCTTGCCGAGGTTGTAGTTCTTGTAGCCCTTCACGGTCGCCGGCTTCGTGAAGATGGTGGTGGCGTCCTTCTCGTCCCTGAAGTGGTCCGTCCAGAGCTCCGAGCCGTACCAGCCGTCGCGCAGACCGGCGTCGCCGCTGCCGTTGTTCTCCGAGAAGTTCTTCAGCTGCTCGGGGGTGAAGACGGGCTCGTACCAGCACGGCGGCGGCTTCCAGTTGACGTCCGTCGACGCGACGGTGCCTTGCTTTCCGCCGGTGGGGCCGCTCGTCTGGGTGACCTTGATGCGGGACTGTGAGGCGGAAGCGGAGATCTCGTTGTCCTTGGCCCCGCCGCCGTAGCTGCCCTCGCCGCCGAGGGCCATGGCAGGCGCGGGTACGAGGAGGGCGACGCTCAGCGAGACGACGAAGACCGGGAGGGAGACGCGTG
Source organism: Streptomyces sp. WAC04114 (assembly GCF_019733245.1). Classification (NCBI taxonomy): domain Bacteria; kingdom Bacillati; phylum Actinomycetota; class Actinomycetes; order Kitasatosporales; family Streptomycetaceae; genus Streptomyces; species Streptomyces sp. WAC04114. Next base: position 4,760 of record NZ_JAIGQA010000161.1, on the reverse strand, counting down.
GAGACCTCACTTCGCGCATCCGCCCCTCTCCGAACGGGCGGACACTGCTTGCCACACCCCCTGGGCGTTCTTGCCCATGGAAATCACGTAGAGGACCTCGGGGTCCGTGCCTGCCGGGTTCCCCTTGACCTCGCCGGTCTTGCGGTTCCTCGTGGACGCCTTGCTCTCGTCGGTGCAGTACGAGAGGGACGCTGCTGCCTTGTCCTTGGAGAGGACGACCTTGGGGTCGAACACGGGCAGCTTGCCGATGACGGTGAGGTTCTTGTCCGTGTAGGTCCTGATCCACTGCTGGCTCTGCAGGAAACCGTTCTTCGTGTCGTAGAAGGCGCGGTTCTTGCTCTCGGGATCGTTCTCGATGATCGCCTCGTACCCGGCCCGCAGCTGTTCCTTGCCGTCGTTCAGCACCGCCTGCTCCACCGGATCACTGCTCGTCCAGTTCTCGAAGGTGAGTTGGAAGCTGCTGGGGAGCTTGATGACCGGGCGCTTGACGTCGGGTGCCGCGGACGACTTCGACGCCGTCGGGCTGGGGGAGCTGTCGCCCGCGCCCTTGATGTCGTCCGATGACGCATCGTCGCCGCCTCCACAGGCGGTCAGAAGCAGCGCCGCCGCCGTGGCGAACGCTGCGGCAGTCGTGGTCAGTGCGCGGCGGGCCACAGTTGATCTCCCCCGTTGTTTCGGTGTACGCGACAGGGAACGAAGCTATCAGGGGCGGGGAGTGGCGCTCTGCGGGCCAGCAGTGGATTGCGTGGGGATCGTGAGAAGCCTGCGTGACACTTGCGAAGACCGCGTCTCCGCGTGCCCGATCGAGCGGCGAACACCCGTGACTTCGGGGGCAAATCGGACGCCCGTGGGGATCCTTCGATCCGCCCTTCAGTGACCCCGATAAGAGTCCATAAGATCTCTGTAGGCTCAGCACACCCCTCACTCCACACTCGACCCCAGGACTCCCGCCATGCCGCGACGCCGCACCTCAAGCTCGTCAAGCTCGACGGGAAGTACGTCGGGAAGTACGACGGGAACGACGGCGGGGGCCACGGCCGCCCCGCGGAACCGGACGCCGCAGCCCGTGCGGATCCGGCGGCGGTCGTTCGGGGACTTCGTGAAGGCGTTCTTCGCCTTCGTCGCCCTGGCCGTGCTGCTCGTCGGCGTGCCGGGCGCGCTGGCCACGCAGATCGGGTGGCCGCTGCCGGACGGGGTGCCCAGTTTCGACTGGCTGCAGCAAGAGATCACCGTCCACACGTTCCTGAACATCCTCACCGTCATCGTGTGGCTGGCGTGGGCGCAGTTCACGGCGTGCGTGCTCGTGGAGATGAAGGCCGCGCTATCGGGGATCGGCGTGCCGGGCCGGGTGCCGGGCGCGGGGCCGAGCCAGTTGCTGGCGCGCCAGCTCGTCGCCGCGCTGCTGCTCGTCGGCGCGACCGCCGCCAGCTTCACGCCCGGGCTGTCGCAGCTCGGGAACGGCTACGACGCCAACCAGAAGCCGACCGTCGCGGCCGCCCAAGCCACCCCGGGCATCTTCGCCCAGCAGCAGGAGCAGGCCTCCGGCGCCGCCGCGGCCCTCGCCGAGCAGGCCTCGCACGCCGCCGCGCACGCCGACGCCGGCGGCAGCACCGCCAAGCAGGGCGACACGAAGTACTACCGGATCCAGCCGCCCGAGGGCCGTCACCACGACTCCCTCTGGGAGATAGCCCAACGGCACCTCGGTGACGGGCGCCGCTACAAGGAGATCTTCGAGCTCAACAAGGACCGCGTGCAGCCGGACGGGTCCAAGCTCTCCGAAGCCAGCCTCATCCGGCCCGGCTGGATCATGGAGATGCCGGGCGACGCCCGCGGCGGCGACCTCGTGGAGATGCCCGACGAGGCACCCAACGTGTCGCCGGACGTGCAGCAGCAGATCAGCGACTACGCCCAGACCGGCGACCACGCCCAGGGCGGAGGCGGCTCCGGCGCCCAGGGCGGCGGGCACGGGCACGCCGGTGGCGGCGCCACCCAGGTGTCCGTCCCCGAACAGCAGCGGCCCGCCCACGACACCGGCCACCAGCAGGCCACCGCCGTCGGCGCCGAGTCGGACAGCTCCTTCGGCCTCCCCGAAGCCCTCCTCACCGCCCCCCTCCTCGCCGCCGGTCTCCTCGGCGCCCTGGGCCGGCGGCGCCGGCAGGCGCTGTGGCAGTCGGCGTTCGGGGCCGTCGGCGGCCGGCGCGGCATGGAACCGCCCACGCCGAACGGTGACGCGCAGGACGTCCAGGACGCGCTGCTCGTCGGCGCCGACCCCGAGGGCGTCCGGCTGCTCGACCGCAGCCTGCGCGGTCTCGCCGCCTCCCTCGCCGAGGAGTCGCGCGCGCTGCCGGTCGTCTACGCGGCCTGGCTGAGCAACGGCGACCTGCACCTCCAGCTCGCCCAGCCCGCCGGGAAGCCCCCGACGCCCTGGCAGCAGGGGCAGGACCAGACGTTCTGGATGCTGTCCCGGACCGACGCCGAGCGCTACGAGGACGTCGACACCGCCGCGCCCTATCCGGGTCTCGTCAGCCTCGGCACGATGGACGACTCGCGGCTGCTGCTCAACCTGGAGGCCGTGCCCGGCATCGTGTCGCTGAGCGGCCGGGAGGCCGACCGGGCCGCCGTCTTCGCCTCCGTCGCCGCCGAGTTGGCGACCAACGGCTGGTCCGACCGCATGACCATCACGCTCGTCGGGTTCGGCGAGGACCTCACACCGCTCGCCCCGAACCGGATCCGGCACCTGGAGGACATCGAGGCGCTCGTCGAGACCATGGAGGCCGAGACGCGGCAGCGGCGCGGAGCGCTCGGCGCCGCCGGGCACGACTCCGTCCTCACCGGGCGCACCGGGCCCGCCCAGCACACCCGCTGGGCCCCGCACCTCGTCCTGCTCGCCGCCCAGCCGTCCGCCGAGGACGCCGTCACCCTCGCCGAACTGGCCGCCGACGCGAGCCGCCTCGGCATCGGCTACCTCGTCGGCACCGAGACCGGCGATCTGCCCGGCGCCGCCTGGGAGATGGAGATCACCGGCGAGGGCAAGCTGCTCGCGCCGCTCCTCGGGCTCGAACTCGACGCGCAGTTGCTGCCGGCCGCCCAGCAGCGCGCCGTGGTCGAGCTGTTCGTCGAGGCCGACCCGGAGCGCGAGACCGACGGGCCCGCGACCACGCCGCCGTTCCTCGTCGACATCAGCGAGCAGGGGCGTCCGGCCGTGTACGCGCGGCTGGTCGGACCGTACGAGATCATCGGCCTGGACACCCCGGACGGGGAGCGCAGCGCGCTGCTGCACGAGGCGCTCGCCCTGCTGCTCCTGCACCGCGAGGGCGTCCACCCGCGGGTGCTGTCCTCCGCGCTGTGGCCGCGCGGCGTCACCGACGACGTGCGCAGCGCGCTGCTGGACCGGCTGCGGATCTGGCTCGGCACCGACCCCGACGGCACACCCCGCCTCGGCAGGGACGCGAGCGGGCGGCTCACCCTCGCCAAGACCGTCGTCTCCGACCTGGACGTGCTGCGCTCCCTCTACCACGAGGCCACGCAGGGCAAGGGCGTGAGCAGCCGTGCCGTGCGCGGGCGGCTGCTCACCGACGCGCTGGTACTGGTGCGCGGGCCGCTGCTCGCCGACCGGCCCGAGGGGCGCTACCGCTGGCTCACTCACGAGATCGTCGACGCCCAGCTGCCGCTCCTCGTCGCGGACACGGGCCTCGCGCTGTGCGAGTTCCACATGGAGAAGAACCGCGCGGAGAAGGCCATCGAGGCGCTGCAGGCGGCGCTGCGTACCGCTCCGGCCGACGAGCGCCTGTGGCACGAGCTGCTGCGCGCGACCCACTCCACCGGCGACTCGCAGCGGCTGACCGGACTCGCCACCGACCTGATCGGCCGCAGCGGGGCCCGTGGGCTGCCGCCGCGCACCGAGGCGCTGCTCGACGAGCTGCTGCCGACGTGGCGTGACGCGATCGCCGCGACGGGATGAGCATCTGGGTGCTGGTCGTCGCCGCCGCGCTGTGGGGCGCGGCGGCGGGAGCGCTGCTGCCGCGCGCGGCGTACCGGTTCTCGGCGCCCTCGGGTGAGGCGTGGCGGGCGGAGTGCCCCGGCGGGCATGTCCTCAGGGGCTGGCTGGGCCGGGCGGCCTGCCCGGAGTGCGCGGAGCGCGGATACGGGCCCCGTACGACCCCTCTGGTGATCGCCACCGCCCTGGTCTGCGCCGTCCTCGCCGCCGCGACCGGCACCCGCCCGGAGCTCGGCGTCTGGCTGCTGCTCGCCCCGGTCGGGGTGCTGCTCACGGTCGTCGACTTCCGTGTCCGGCGGCTGCCCGACCCGCTCACCCTCCCGTTCGCCGGTGCCGCCCTGGCCCTGCTGGGCCTCACCGCGCTCGTCCCCGAACACGCGGGCGTCTGGACGACCGCCCTGCTCGGCTCCCTCGCGCTGGGCGGCGGCTACTTCGTCCTGTTCCTCATCAACCCCGCGGGCATGGGCTTCGGCGACGTCAAACTCGCCCTCGGCGCCGGCGCGGCCCTCGGCTGGTACGGCTGGCCGACGGTCATGCTCGGCACCTTCGCCGGCTTCCTCCTGGGCGCCCTGTACGGCGCGGCCCTGGTCGTCACCCGCCGAGCCACCCGCAAGACGGCGATCCCCTTCGGCCCGTTCCTGATCACGGGGGCGTATCTGGGGCTTCTGGTCGGTTCCTACACGGCCTGACCCGGGGCCCGGCATGCTTGTGATCATGACAAACATGCCTCCGTACCCCGCCGCCCCGTCCCCGTTCCCCACGG